>JAQVNH010000026.1 GCA_028703215.1 Eubacteriales bacterium | reverse complement strand
CAAGAATGGATTTGAAGAAAAGTTCAGCATGAAACCGATAGCAAAAAGACTGAGCGAGCTTATCGGGACAGAGGTTATACTTGCAAAGGATGTAATAGGAGAGGATGCCAAAAGCAGGGCTGCCGGTCTGAAAGACGGAGAAGTTCTGATGCTTGAGAATGTAAGGTTTCACAAGGAAGAAACCGATAACGACCCGGCATTTGCAAAAGCCCTCGCTGATTTGGGAGACTTATTTGTAAGCGATGCTTTCGGAACCGTACACAGGGCGCACGCATCGACAGCAGGAATTGCAGCTTATCTGCCCGCAGTGGCCGGTTTTTTAGTTCAAAAGGAGATCCAGATAATGGGCAAAGCGCTTGCGGAGCCAAAAAGACCTTTTATAGCGATACTTGGAGGAGCAAAGGTTTCCGACAAGATCGGGGTGATCGAAAACCTGCTTGACAAGGTGGATGCGCTGATTATAGGCGGAGGAATGGCATACACGTTCCTGAAGGCAAAAGGTCATAAAATAGGCAAATCGATATGCGAGGACGACAAACTCGAGCTTGCAGGGCAGATAATGAAGAAAGCGGAAGAAAAGGGAGTTCGCTTTATTCTTCCCGTCAATAACGTTGTGGGAAAAGAATTCAAAAATGATACAGAGTTTAAATCTGTTCCTTCCGAAGCAATGCCTGAAGACTGGATGGGAATGGATATTGGTCCGCTTTCAATAGAAAAGTTTAAAGATGAGATCAGTAAGGCAAAGACAATAGTATGGAACGGTCCGATGGGTGTGTTCGAATTTCCGAACTTTTCGAACGGAACAAGGGAGATCGCCAGAGCTGTTGCAGAATCCGGAGCGGTTTCGATAGTCGGAGGGGGAGATTCCGCCGCCGCGGTGGAACAGCTTGGATTTGCTGACAGGATAACTCATATCTCAACAGGCGGAGGAGCTTCACTGGAATTCCTGGAGGGCAAAGCGCTCCCCGGAATCGAAGTGCTGCTTGACAAAAATCCAAGAAGGAAATTTATTGCTGGAAATTGGAAAATGAATATGACTCCCTCTCAGGCCGGGCAATTTGCAGGATCGCTCAAGGGCACGCTTGCCGGAGCGGCTGCGGAAGTTGCTCTGTGCGTTCCTTTTATATGCATTCCGGCAGTCAGAGCCGCTCTCGCGGGAACAGACATTAAAGTCGGCGCGCAGGACATGCATTGGGAGGAGAAGGGGGCGTTTACAGGAGAGGTATCCGGTCCGATGCTCAAAGATATCGGAGTCGAATATGTAATAATCGGTCATTCGGAGAGAAGGCAATATTTTGGAGAAACAGACGATACTGTCAACAAAAAAACGCATGCGGCTTTTAAATACGGATTGAAGCCCATAATTTGCGTCGGAGAGTCGCTTGAACAGCGCGAAAATGGCGTTACAGAAGATCTGGTCAGATACCAGCTCAAGATCGCGCTGCTCGGACTCACAGCATCGCAGGTCAGGGAATGCACCATCGCATATGAGCCTATATGGGCGATAGGAACTGGCAAAACCGCGACAAGCGAACAGGCGAACGAGGTGTGCAAACTGATAAGAGAAACGGTCGGATCGCTGTATGATGACGAAACTGCGAACGTTATTAAAATTCAATACGGCGGGAGCGTAAAGGCGGACAATGCAGGAGAGCTTTTTGGCATGTCTGACATAGACGGCGGATTGATAGGAGGAGCCAGCCTTAAGGCTGACGAATTCGGAAAGATCGCAAAATTCTGACATGGGGGTCAGGCATGGACAAAAGAATGCTTGCATTAATAATACTGGATGGCTACGGGATAAGTGAAAAAACCGAGGGCAATGCGATAAAGGCCGCTTTAAAGCCAAATCTTGACAGATTGTTTTCAGAAAATCCCAATACTGTCATAAGAACAAGCGGTCTTGATGTAGGGCTGCCTAATGGGCAGATGGGCAATTCGGAGGTTGGCCACACGAATATCGGAGCCGGCAGGATCGTATATCAGGAACTTACCAGGATATCCAAATCCATAAGCGACGGTGATTTTTTTCAAAAACAGGAGCTTCTGGAAGCTGCGGAAAACTGCCGCAGGAATGACTCAAGCCTGCATATTATGGGCCTTCTGTCAGACGGCGGCGTGCACAGCCACAATACTCATTTATACGCCCTGCTCGAGTTTGCAAAAAAAGAAAAAATCAAAAATGTATATGTCCATTGTTTTTTTGACGGAAGGGACGTTCCGCCAGATAGCGCACTTCAATTCACAAAAGAGCTGGAGGATAAGCTAAAGGAGATAGGAACAGGCAAGATCGCGACAATAATGGGAAGATATTTTGCGATGGACAGAGACAACAGGTGGGAAAGGGTCAAACTCGCTTATGATGCAATGGTTATGGGAAGAGGCTCTTACGGGTCTGCGAGCGCTGTGAGTGGCGTTGAGGAATCATATGCCAGGAAGGAATACGATGAATTTATAAAACCCACAGTAATAACCAGAGACGGCAAGCCGACTGCTGTAATAAAAAACAACGATTCTGTAATATTTTTTAATTTTAGACCTGACAGGGCCAGAGAAATAACAAGATCTTTCGTTGACAGAAGTTTCGAAGGTTTTGAGAGGGATAACGGCTTTTTCCCGCTGTTTTATGTTTGCATGACACAATATGACATAACAATAAAAAATGTCCATGTAGTTTTTAAGCCTGAAAACCTGAATAACACCTTTGGGGAATATTTGAGCAGGAATGGAAAAACGCAGCTTAGAATAGCGGAGACAGAAAAATATGCCCATGTCACATTTTTCTTTAACGGCGGGGTTGAAAAGGTTTATGAAAATGAAGAACGCTCGATGATTCCTTCGCCAAAAGTGCCGACATATGATCTTCAGCCGGAAATGAGCGCGTACAAAGTTGCTCAGGAAGCTGTTGAAAGGATAAAGTCGGGCAAGTACGATGTGATGATCCTTAATTTTGCCAATGCCGACATGGTTGGTCACACAGGTGATTTTGAAGCCGCAAAGTCGGCTATACAGGCTGTAGACAAATGTGTGGGCATTGTCACGGACGCGATCAGGAAAACAGGCGGCGTGTTTATAATCACTTCAGATCACGGAAACGCGGAACAGATGTTAAATGAAGATAACAGCGGAGCGTTTACGGCACATACAACCAACCCCGTGCCATTCCTGGTTTCGGGGCTGGGGAAAGTGAAACTGAGAGAGGGCAGGCTTGCGGATATTGCCCCGACAATGCTTGAAATCATGGGACTCGAGAAACCCGGTGAAATGACCGGAGAGTCTTTGATAATAAGATAAAGATCACGTTTCGGAATTCGCGCACGGCAAGACCGTTTAATGCAGACGAACGGGAGGAATGCTATTCATATGAGTAAATTTGTTTTAGCTTTAAACAGTGGAAGCTCTTCGCTGAAGTTTAATCTTTTTGCAATATCTCAAGAGGAAAAACTATCTCCGTATACGCAGGGGATAGTCGAGGAGATAGGCAGCCCGGAAAAAAGCCGAATGAAATTTTCTGTCAGGGAAGAAAAGCATGAAAATAATGCAGGAATAAAAACACATCGCGAAGCGCTCGCAATGATTTTTTCGGAATTTAAGAGACATGATATAAATACGAGCGACATATGCGCTGTGGGTCACCGAGTCGTTCACGGAGGAGAAAAGCTCAAGGAAAGCGTCAGGATAGATAAAAATGTAATAAAAACGATCCGCGAGCTTATTCCGATAGCTCCGCTTCACAACCCTCCCAATCTGACCGGGATAGAGGAATCAATGGGATTGTTTCCGGAGATCCCGCAGGTTGCGGTTTTTGATACCGCGTTCCATTCGACTCTTCCGGATTATGCATACAGATATGCCATACCCGAGAAATGGTATTCCGGATACGGAGTTAGAAAGTACGGGTTTCACGGCACCTCACACATGTATGTTTCCAAAAGGGCTGCAAGATTTTTAGGTATGCCTTTCGATAAAATCAATTGCATAACCGCGCATCTCGGAAACGGATGCAGCATAACAAAAGTCGAAGGCGGGGAATCCGTTGATACGAGCATGGGATTCACTCCCTTGCAGGGAGTGGCAATGGGCACAAGGTCCGGAGACATAGACCCGGCGCTTATTGCTTATGTTGCGGATATTATTGCCGGCAGCGAAAGAATCGACAGGGCAAAGGCATATGATACGGTAATGTCTTCGCTTAACAGAGAGAGCGGTCTGAAGGCGCTGGCGGGGACGAATATGATGCAGACTATCAGGGAGCGCGCGCTTAAGGGAGACAAAATTGCAGACATGGCGTTATCTGTCTATGCTTACAAAATAGCTTATTACATAGGCGCATATTGGGCAGGGATGCCGGAAACCCATGCGGTAATATTCACGGCAGGCGTGGGGGAAAACGAAGGCTATGTCAGGAAGAAAATTTTGGGATTCCTGAAACAGTTCAGGATAAGTGTTGATGAAGAAAAAAACAGCATCAGAAAAAAAGAAGTTGTCATAGGAACAGGCGGAAATACAAAAATAATGGTCATACCGACGGACGAGGAGATAGTGCTCGGCTACGACGCTTATTTTCTTGGCCACCTGGGACGGAAAGTACCGGAAAAGTATCCGTTTGAAGAATAGGATGCTTTTTTGGCACAACAATAAAATAATGATATAATAACCGGAACCGATAATTATTTTTTAAGGGCATATTCTTTTTGAACATATGTTACTGGGGGTTGCTTTAGAATGGCGGTTTACAAGAGAACGGGACTCAAGGAATTGTTTTCCGAAGGGAAGAGCTTCTTTGGAAGCAAGGTCGAGGTGTGCGGCTGGGTCCGCACGATCAGGGATTCAAAAACGGTTGGATTTATTGAAATAAATGACGGTTCGGATTTTAAGAACCTGCAGATCGTTTTTGAAGATGCCAATGTGGAGAATTTCAGAGAGATTGCCTCTATCGGAGTCGGATCTTCAATTTGCGCAAAAGGCTCCTTAGTGGAAACTCCCGGCGCAAAACAGCCTTTTGAGATCAAGGCCGATAAAATTGAACTGATAGGATCATGCGGAAGAGAATACCCGCTTCAGAAAAAGCGTCACACTTTTGAGTATTTAAGGACGATTGCACACCTGAGACCGCGTTCAAACACATTTTCGGCGGTATTCAAAGTCAGATCGCTGCTTGCCTATGCTATCCACAAGTTTTTCAACGATAAAGGCTTTGTGTACGTCAATACCCCGATCATTACCGGAAGCGATTGCGAGGGTGCCGGTGAAATGTTCAGGGTCTCCACTCTCGAAAACGCAGGCATGAAGCTTGATGAAACCGGAAAACCGGACTACTCGGAGGATTTTTTCGGCAAGGAAACAAACCTCACAGTCAGCGGTCAGCTCGGAGCGGAAGCTTTTGCCATGGCTTTCGGCAAAGTCTATACTTTTGGACCGACTTTCAGAGCCGAAAAATCGGGAACTCCCAGACATGCTGCGGAGTTCTGGATGATCGAACCCGAGATTGCGTTTGCGGATCTGAATGATGATATGGATCTGGCTGAGGAAATGGTAAAGTACATCATAAACTATGTCAGAGAAAAAGCTCCTGATGAAATGGATTTCTTCAATAAATATATAGACACCACATTGTTTGAAAAACTTGAAAATGTTGCAAATTCGGCATTTGAAAGGATAACTTATACTGAGGCCATCAATTTGCTTGAAAAATCCGGCAGGAATTTTGAATATCCTGTCAAGTGGGGAAACGATCTTCAAACAGAGCACGAAAGATATATTACCGAGGCGGTATTTAGAAAACCGGTTTTTGTAACAGATTATCCGAAAGACATAAAGGCCTTTTACATGAGAATGAATGATGACGGCAAAACAGTTGCCGCAGCGGACCTTCTGGTTCCCGGAGTAGGGGAGATAATCGGAGGAAGCCAAAGGGAAGAACGCTTTGATCTCCTTACTAAAAGAATGAGGGAGATGGATCTCGCAGAGGAAGATTACTGGTGGTATCTGGACCTCAGAAAGTATGGGGGCACAAAGCATGCCGGATTCGGACTTGGATTTGAAAGAGCCATTATGTACATGACCGGGATGCAAAATATAAGGGATGTCATACCTTTTCCCAGAACTTATGGTTCAGCTGATTTTTAGACAAGGCATATTAAAAATTTGTTATACCCGGTATGTTGTTTGATAAAATATTATGCTTATAAAGCATGGAGCAATATGTAAATGAAAAGATTATGGCTCAACTTGTTAATTGTCTTGTTGGTGCTCGGAGTACTCATAGGACAAGTCTTTTTTAAGGGCGGAATAGAGAACCTTGAGGGCTTTTTCCGGGGGCTGGATTTTGTCTGGCTGGTCGTGGCTTTATCATTTATGGCCGCATATTGGCTGCTTGACGCCCTGAATCTTCATATGCTTGTCAAAGTGTGCGATAAAAAACACAGCTTTAAGGAAGCGCTTGTAAATACTATGGTGGGAGCGTTTTTTTTGGGAGTAACACCGTTTTCGAGCGGAGGGCAGCCCGCCCAGATTTATCTCCTGTCAAAAAGCGGCCTGGGGCCGGGAGTATCGACCTCGGTAATTATCACAAAAACAATGTCCCACTCGATCGTTGTATTTTTGATAGCTCTGGTTTCGGTAATAACAAAAGGAGCATTTTATGCTGTCAGGATACCCGGATTTTTCACTTTGTTTCTGCTGGGTTTTTTGGTAAGTTCGTTAGTCTCCTTAACATATATCCTGGCCATATATAAAATGGAAATCGCGCGGAAGCTTATTTCATTTATATTCAGCTTGCCCCGAAAAATAAAAATACTAAGAAGATTTGCCAAGTATGAAAAAAAAGCGCTTGAGGAAATCGAGCTTTATTCGAACAGCGCGCAGCTTTTGAAAAACAGCGCAACGGTCGTTTCTTCTTCAATTGCGTTGCAGACGCTGCGTCATATATTGTTTTTGTCGGTCCCGTATCTTATATATCTTAGTGTTGACATCCCCCACACAGAGAGTCTTCTGGCAATGGTCGCGGCGCATTCGATGATCACTATAATAGTACTCATCATGCCAACACCTGGTTCAGCGGGGATCATCGAAGGATCCGGCTATGTGTTTTTCAGTTTGTTTTTTGAGAAGAGTCTGCTGTTTCCGGTGATACTTGTTTGGAGGATGATCACCTATTATTCAACAATCATCGTCGGAGGAGCCGTTTCAGTGCTAGCCTTGCGTAAACCTTCGGGAAAGCGCGAAACAGCTGCCTGATTTATGCTATAATAATGTATGTTTATTTCAATTGCGGAGAATGTTTAATGTCAAAGCGGATTTTGTTTTTTGTCACAGAATCTCTAAAATTTTATAAATTAAAAACGGATTTCCTGGCAAATTCCCTGTTTTTGTTTATTTTGCCCTTGTGCGTGCTAAGCGCTTTTCTCCCGCTCTTTGTCGAGGATATGCTGTTGCATCTGGGCATAGAATTTATTGCGGCAACGCTTGTTAATATTGCCGCTATGGCCTATGTTTTCGCATTTGTAAGGGATCTTAAAAACGAAACGACCGCTTTTGCATCAGTGTTTGGTTTTTTGAAAAAAAGATTTTTTTCAATATTACCGGCTGCGCTTCTATTTTCATTGTTCGAGCTTCCGAGAGCCGCATTTATCAAGTATTTGTCGCCGATTATGGATGACTACGATCTTATTTTTAACGATATTGTAGGAAGTTCTCTTGTCTCAGCCGCTTATTTGCTGTACGAGCTTCTGCTGCTGCTGTTGTTTTTAGTTTACATATTTACATTCAGCAACATCTCAGACAAAGGAGACAACATCGTTGCGGCATTAAAGAACAGCAGGAAAATGACAAAGGGGAAAAGGCCGGCGATATTTATAATTTTCCTGATTTTCAATATAGTGATAAACAGCATAGCCATACTTGTTTCGATTTTCACAGACATGTTCGGGAGCGGAATCGCGGCAATCGTGTCTTCCGGTTTTGTGGGAGCCGTGGCGGCGCTTATGAAACACAGGCTCTGGTCTCTTTTGTATTACGCCGCTCATTACAGCAAAAACTCAGAAGCCGGAAGTTAAAGCCAAGCTGTTGTTTTTTCAATATGAATTGGAATTTTTAATAAATCTACATAAATCTATAATGAAAGGGGTATAAAAATGAATTATATGGAAGAGGCAATGAAATATCATGAGGAATGGAAGGGCAAAATTGAAGTAGTCAGCAGAGTTAAATTGGCTGACAAGAATGATTTGTCAATAGCATATACTCCCGGAGTCGCACAGCCGTGTTTGGAAATACAAAAGGATATCGATAAAAGCTATACCCTCACAAGGCGCTGGAATCTTGTCGCGGTAGTTACAGACGGGACAGCGGTACTCGGATTGGGGGACATCGGACCTGAAGCCGGAATGCCTGTGATGGAAGGCAAGTGCGTTCTGTTCAAAACTTTTGGCGACGTGGATGCGTTTCCCTTGTGCGTTAAGTCAAAAAACGTCGATGAAATCGTTAATACAGTTAAGATGATTTCGGGAAGCTTCGGAGGGATCAATCTCGAGGACATTTCAGCGCCCAGATGCTTCGAGATCGAAAGAAGACTTAAAAAGGAATGCGATATCCCGATTTTCCACGATGACCAGCATGGCACCGCGGTAGTCGCGCTTGCGGCAATGATGAATTCGCTAAAATTAGTCGGCAAGAAAATTGAGGATATTTCAGTAGTGGTAAACGGTTCGGGAGCCGCAGGGATAGCTGTTACGAAGCTGCTCATGAGCATGGGGCTGAAAAATGTCGTGCTTTGCGATCGTAAAGGCGCTATCTATAAAGGCAGAGACGACTTAAACAGTGAGAAGGAAAGAATGGCCGAGATCTCAAATCTTAGCATGAAAAAGGGAGCGCTGGGAGAAGTTATAAAAGGAGCGGATGTTTTCATCGGAGTTTCAGCTCCGGGAATGCTTAGCGGGGATATGGTCAGGAGCATGGCAGCCGATCCCATCATATTTGTCATGGCTAATCCCGTGCCCGAAATAATGCCGGAGGAGGCAATCGCTGCGGGAGCAAAGGTAGTGGGGACAGGCAGGTCGGATTTCCCGAACCAGATAAACAATGTCCTCGCTTTCCCGGGAATATTCAGAGGAGCCTTCGATGTAAGGGCAAGCGAAATCAATGATGAGATGAAAATCGCCGCCGCTGAGGCGATCGCTTCGCTGGTGAGTGACGATGAGTTGAATGCCGATTATATCATACCAGCTCCGTTTGATAAGAGAGTAGCAAAAAAAGTTGCGGAAAAAGTAGCTGAAGCGGCCGTTAAATCAGGCGTTGCAAGGATTTGACCGTAAATGAAATTCTGAGGAGACAAGACATGGATGATTATAAGAAAATTGCTGAGTTGATAACTGAAATTAAGGGGAAAGATACAAAAATTGATTCTGTCAAGCTCGGGAAAATAGCGCGGTCGGACAAAAATCGGGGGATATATCCCGGTTCTGTTCATGAGCTGGGAAACTGCGTAATTTTTATCGTGAGAGGCGAATCAAAAAAGATGCTTGTGGTCGCCGGAGATGAAACAGAAGCGGATGATTTTGCGGGGCATGG
>JAQVNH010000025.1 GCA_028703215.1 Eubacteriales bacterium | reverse complement strand
CATCTGTTTGTCCGACAACACTGGCAAGCGGGATAGATGAACTCAAGGGGACTTTTGAAACTTTCAGGCGAGCCAAGAAAATGAACAAAGACGGCGCTCGATTTCTGGGGATGCATCTGGAAGGACCTTATTTTGCGTTATCACAAAAAGGCGCTCAGGATCCGCGTTTTATAAAGAATCCGGAGCCCGAGGAATATAAAAAAATACTTGAATGGACCGGCGATATAATAAGATGGAGCGCAGCCCCGGAACTGGAAGGCGCACTCGAGTTTGCAGAGTATCTCAGAGCGAAAGGGATACTTCCATCGATCGCTCATACCGACGCCACATATGAGCAGGTACTCAAAGCCTTTGACAGCGGATTCACTCACATTACCCATTTTTATAATGCGACATCCGGCGTAAGAAAGATAAACGCATACAGATACGCGGGCGTTATCGAAAGCGGCTATCTGATCGACGACATGACCGTTGAAGTGATAGCGGACGGATGCCACCTTCCCGGAAGCCTGCTGAAGCTGGTATACAAAATCAAAGGATCTGAAAAAACTGCGCTGGTGACCGATTCCATGAGAGCGGCCGGAATGCCGGAAGGCGAGAGTATTCTCGGAAGCCTCAAAGAAGGCCAGCGCGTGCTCGTGGAGGATGGAGTCGCAAAAATGCCTGACAGAACTTCTTTCGCAGGCAGCGTCGCAACAACCGACAGACTTGTCAGGACGATGGTAAGACAGGCGGGAGTGCCGCTGACAGAGGCTGTCAAAATGATGACTCAAACACCGGCAAAAATTATAGGGGCATCGGAACGCATAGGAAGTCTTAGCAAAGGCTATAACGCGGATCTCGTTGTTTTTGACAAGGATATCAACATTAAAACCGTTATATTGGATGGGATCGTGGTTTATGAGGTCTAAAAATTTATTTGAATAATACCTCTCGATTATTGCAATTAGACTTGCCTTATAATACAATAAAATCCGGATGATTTAAGTCCCAATAGGCTTAGAGATTTGTAAAGAATAAATCATTGATATGGGGGTGTTATGCAATGGCGTTTTTTGAAAATCTAGGCAAAAATATTGCCGGAGCTGCTCAGGCTGCGGCTAAGAAGTCAAGTGAAATCGTGGGTGTCACGAAGCTCAACATGAGTATCAATACTGAAGAGGATAAAATCAAGGCACTGACTGCGGAAATCGGTAATATCGTTATCGAAAAATTCAAGGCCGGAGAAACACTTGACCCTGATCTAGCGGAAAAATGCACAGCTATAAAGGAAGTTGAGGAAACAATAGAAGGACTCAGAGAAAAGATTCGCGAAGTCAAGAACATAAGAGTTTGCGACAGCTGCGGAGCTGAACTGGAGAGAACCATCACTTTCTGCCCCAAATGCGGAGCTAAGCAGCCGGAGATAGTGCCTCCTGCGCCTGAAGTACCCAAAGGGATCCCATGCCCGAGCTGCGGAGCGATTCTCCCGGAGGGAACCAAGTTTTGTCAGAACTGCGGTTCAAAAGTTTAGAGATCTCAAACCCCGCCGGAGAAATAAACCGACGGGGTTTTTATATGCGCGAAAAAATTCGGCGGACTTAATATTAGATATCCCTCCCGCAATACTTTTCCTTATGACGGTTTGAGTTTTTTGTACTGCTATTTACAATAGTTTTCTCTTTGGGAGGCTCCCGCTTGGAACGCTGGAAGAAAAATTTATATTTAATGTGGGTAATGCAGGTTTTGACTCAAGCGGGATTCAGCTTTGGAATTCCTTTCATATCCTATTTCATTCAGGAGATCGGCATAACCGAACCGAACAAGATCAAGCTGTTCACTGCTCTTTTGAGTGCGGCTCCCGCTGTCACAATGGCTATCATGGCACCGATATGGGGAATTCTTTCCGACAGGTTCGGAAAGAAAAAAATGCTTGTCAGGGCTGCGCTGGCTGGAGTTATATTGGTTGGACTTATGGGATTTGCCTCTGATGTAAGTCAATTATTTATTCTAAGGATATTACAGGGGGTATTTACCGGCTCAAGCACCGCCGCATTAATTTTTATTGCCTCAAATACTCCGGACAAAGACCTTCCGGGGGCACTAGGCGTTCTGACTTCCGCCATATTTATCGGAACTACGATCGGTCCGGCTCTTGGAGGTATTTCCGCAGAAAGTTTCGGCTACAGAACCAGTTTTTTTATTGGGGCGGGAATACTTGCAGTCACCTTTTTTATGACTATTTTTCTTATTAAGGAAGATCCGGTCTCAGAAACGCGAGGCAAGAGAATGAAACCAATTACCGGTATAAATCTGAAATCACTTTTAAACTATTCGCTTGTGATGCTTCTTCTTATTCTTTTCTTTTCATATATGGCAAGAACGGTTTTCGGACCTTATATATCCCTTTTCGTGCAGCAAATCAGAGGAAAACTCGAGGGGTCATCGGCGGTAACGGGACTTATAAATGCGTTTGCCGCGCTTATGGTAGCCTTCTCCGGACTTCTTACCGGCAAACTCATGCGAAGATTCAAAAAGTACAGGCTTCTGTTGCTCCTGCTTTTAATGGCAGTTATTGTATCTGCCGTTTTGTTCATGTCGAAGGGAATCGCAATGTTTGCAATTATGTATGGAATGCTTGCATTCAGTCTCGGGAGTATTGAACCTCTTGTCATGTCAATAACAAGCCAAACGGTAGAACCGGATAAGCGCGGCTCTCTGATCGGAATAGAAACAGCTGTCAGTTCTCTTGGATGGTGTCTTGCGCCAATTATAGCAGGCATAGTATCAATTGAATTTTCCATACACTCAGTGCAGCTTCTGATCATTGCATTTGTAATATGTGCCATTGTTTTAACGGTAATCGCGGAGCGCCACGAAAAGAAATTGAATGCGTAGAAAGACACAAAACTCACTCTTTTATCCGCTAAACAAGCGATTAAAAATATTAATATTCTATTACATTCAAAATTATCATTCCGATATTTCATAAAACAGCGAAAACAGCAAAAAAAAGTATCCTTGGCGATATATGCGCATCACAATCCGCTATAATGCCACAAAACGGAGAAAATTGTGCAATGCCGCTCTATATAGGCATTTCATTTATATAGGATTCTGCTATAATAATCGTGATTTAATCCACGTTTTGACGTGAAATAAAGTGAGGAGTGTGAGATTGATGGAAATCCAGGAAACCCCCGACCCATTACCTGACGGAAGTTATAAAGTCGGGTTGGCGTACAATCACAAAAAAGGCATAAAATCCGAGGTTGAAGACCTCGAAGCGGAATATGACAATATTGAAACAATAAACGCAATAAAGAGAGCGCTGGAAAAGCTCAACTGCAAAGTTGAACTTCTCGAGGCTGATGAAGGAATCCTCAAAAAATTGTCGACTGCTAAAACGGATATAGTCTTCAACATCGCTGAAGGAATATATGGCAGAGGCAGGGAGGCACAGGTTCCCGCACTGCTTAATTTTTTAAGAATACCGTTTGTCGGTTCGGATGAGACTACGCTGTGCGTTGCTCTTGATAAAGCATTGGCGAAGCGTCTGCTCTCAACATATAAAATCAAAACACCAAAATTTCAGATAATAAGCGACCCCGGTATGAGGATAAGCAGCAGGCTGAAATATCCGGTGATAGTCAAGCCAAATGCCGAGGGCTCAAGCAAGGGGATTTCGGATATTGCTCTTGCCGACAACCCGGAAGAACTTAAAAAGGTTCTCGGGATAAATTTTGCCGCCTACGGGCAGTCAATGCTGATAGAGGAATTTATCTCCGGCAGAGAGTTCACTGTAGGGCTTGTCGGAAACGGAGATGATCTGAGGGTTTTTTCTCCGATGGAGATAAGCTACAGAAGCAAAGAGAGAAAGAACCGGATATACAGTTATAACGTGAAGAGAAATTATAAAAAATACATAGATTATCACTGCCCCGCAAAGTTTGAGGCAGGACAGGAAGAAAAACTGATCTCAGCGGCAAAAAAAATATTCAAAGTGCTTGAATGCAGGGATTTTGCCAGAATTGACTTTAGAATGTCAACTCAGGGCGAAATCTATTTTATTGAGATCAACCCCCTGCCGGGCCTGGCTCCGGGATACAGCGACTATCCGATGATCGCGGAATTTTGCGGGATAAGTCACAAGGAATTGATCAAATTGGTTCTGAACAGCGCGCTGAAGAGATATCACATGGCGCAGATAGTGTAGGGGGCGGAAGAAATGACACAAACCACTAAAGAAATTATAAACAATCGAATTGCAAAAAACAGCAGACCTGCCGTATGGAGAGATGTTGAGGATGAAAAATGGAATGACTGGAAATGGCAGCTGGCAAACAGGATCACCACAGCTTCGCAACTGAAGGATATTTTCGGTATTGGCGCCGATGAGCAAAAGCAGATAGACATGTGCCTTGAAAGGTTCAGAATGTCTATTACGCCATACTATGCATCGCTTATGAATGTCAATGACCCGGGATGCCCGATAAGGCAGCAGTGCATACCGACAAAAAACGAGCTCCGTAAAAATCCGGGCGAGCTCAGCGATCCTCTGGCGGAAGTCGAGCAATCGCCGGTTAGCAATATAGTTCACCGCTACCCCGACAGAGTACTTTTCCTGCTCACCGACAAATGCGCCATGTATTGCAGGCACTGCACCAGAAGGCGTCTTGTGGGAAAAACAGACTGTTCCATATCGGAAGAGGCTGTTGTAAACGCGCTTGAATATATCAGGCAAAATACTGCGATAAGAGATGTGCTTCTCTCCGGAGGAGACCCTCTGATGCTGCCGGAAGGCAAGCTTGAAAACATTATATCGCGATTGAGGAAAATCCCCCATGTTGAGATCATCAGGATCGGCACCCGCGTTCCGGTAGTGCTTCCGATGAAGATAACGCATGAGCTTCTTCAGATGCTGAGAAAATACCATCCGATCTGGATAAACACTCATTTCAATCATCCAAAGGAGATAACCGAAGAGTCAGCCAGGGCTTGTGAAATGATAGTGGATGCGGGCATTCCCCTGGGCAACCAGAATGTGCTGCTTAAAGGCGTAAACGATAATGCGGGAATACTGAAAGAGTTGTATACTAGACTTGTTAAAATCAGAGTCAGGCCTTATTATTTATATCAGTGTGATGTTGCTGAGGGGATCGGGCATTTCAGGACTCCAGTCGAGCAGGGGATCGAGATAATGAGAAGCCTTCGCGGATACATCTCCGGTTACGCGGTCCCGACATTTGTTATCGACGCGCCGATGGGCGGAGGGAAGATACCGATAAATCCCGAGTACCTTGTTTCCATAAACTCCGACCAGGCGGTTATGCGAAATTATAAGGGCGAGTTCTACACATACCCGAATGTCACAGGAAAAACTTAAGAAAAGACCATGGGGACAGGTTTAGTGGTCTTAATATTTTAAGACCACTAAACCTGGTTGGGTTTTTGAGGAGAATTATGAAAATTGGACTAATAGGGCTTCCTGCTTCAGGAAAAACCACAATATTCAGCCTGCTGACAAATATATCGGCAGATGCCGCGGCGTCGGGCAAAACTACCGCCAATACAGGAATAGCAAAGATTCCGGACGATAGGATAGATTACCTCTCAAGCGTATACAATCCACGAAAAACAACCTATGCGACGATAGAAGTGACCGATATCAAGGGATTTGCCTCAGCCGGAAGCTCGTCAGCCTCCGCGAACCCTTTTCTTGAATCCGTCAGACAGGTCGACGCGCTGGTTCTTGTGGCAAGATTATTCAGAAACGACGAGGTTTTCCATGTCGAGGGCAGCATAGATCCGATAAGGGACATTGAGACAATAAACACGGAGATTCTGTTCAGCGATCTTTCAATAGTGGAAAATCGGATAAGCAGGATTGAAAAATCAAATAAAATCACCAAAGACATGCAAAACGAGATGGATATTCTAAAAAAGTGCAAAGGAGCGCTTGAAGAAGGAAAACATATAACAAGCGTCGGACTGACCGAAGAAGAAATGCAGTATCTTAAATCATTCAGTTTTTTGACTGAAAGGCCACTGGTTTTGCTGCTGAATCTTGACGAACAGCAGTTCAGATCAGGCGAATACCCTCAAAAAGGAGAAATTCAAAGATATTCAAAAGAAAGAGGCGTTCCGTGCCTTGAAATATGCGCCGGAACGGAGCTTGAAATAAGCCGTCTGGAAGAAGAAGACAAAAAATTATTCATGGAAGACCTTGGAATCACTGAAACCGGCACAGGACGGCTCGCGTCTGTAATGTACGACTTCCTCGGACTGATATCTTTTTTGACCGACGGAGCAGATGAGGTAAGGGCATGGCCGGTAAGAAAAGGGATCTCTGCAAAGGAAGCCGGCGGAAAGATCCACTCGGATATAGAAAGAGGATTTATCCGGGCTGAAGTTGTGGCATTCGAAGATTTCAGGAAAACGGGCTCGATGCAAAAAGCCAGGGAAAAAGGCCTAGTAAGACTTGAAGGCAAGGAATACATTATCAAAGACGGCGACATAGTCAATTTCAGATTCAATATATAAGGAGTACTTCTCCCTTCCGATGAGCTCAGAGGGAAAAAATGAATAACCTGTCCGTACATTTTATGAGGCAGGGCACTCACCTTCTGATCCGTCTCTCAAATGAGCAATCATAGCATCAGAGTAAAGCCCGTGCTTCCTTGAAAATGCCGAGTTAAAATGCTATTCTATAACAGAGCCGAAGCATCGGTTTCACTGGCATAGCCTTATAAATATTTAGGAGGAGAGATATGTCCACTTTTGGCGTGATCGTAACAACAAGGGGATTTTTCCCGGGAAAGCTTGCGGAAACTGCAAGGAAGCAGATACTTGAGAAGTTGGAGAAAATGGGCCATGAGTCAATAATCCTTCCCGAGCAGGAAACAAGGTACGGAGCCATCGAAAGTCATGAAGATTCTAAAAAACTGGCTAAACTGTTCAGCGACAACAGAGATAAAATCCAGGGAATAATCGTCATACTTCCAAATTTTGGAGACGAAATAGCTGTAGTGACGGCCATCGAAAACGCTCATTTAAATGTGCCGGTGCTCGTTCAGGCTTGTGACGATGACCTTGACGAGAACGGGAAACTGGGACTGGACAACAGGCGCGATGCATTTTGCGGAAAGATCTCGGTATGCAACAACTTAAGACAAAGCAATATAAAATTTACGGATACGACATATCATACATGTGCCATAAGCAGCGATGCCTTTACAAAGGATATTAAGAATTTTGATAAAATATGCCGGGTAGTCAAAGGTGTAAGAGAAGCCAGGCTGGGAGCCATCGGCGCCAGGCCGAACGCATTCCGGACAGTTCGATTTTCAGAAAAACTGCTTCAGTCCTCGGGGATAACCACGCAGGTAGTGGATATGTCAGAGATAATAGCTTCGGCAAAAAACATGTCCGACACGCAGAAAGTCGCCGAAAGGATATCAGAATTAAAAAAATACGGAAATATCCCTTCCTACATCAAGGAAGATAAGATCGAAAAGCAGGCCAGGATCGGCTTGGCAATGGAAAAGTGGCTGGAAGAGAACGCTTGCGTCGCTTCCGCAGTAGCTTGCTGGAGTTCTGTTCAGGAAAATTACGGCTGCGCTGTTTGCGGCTCGATGAGCTACATGGGAGAGCATGGTATGCCAAGCGCTTGCGAGATGGATGTGGTCGGAGCGCTCAGCATGTATGCCCTTTTTCTCGCTTCGGGAGAGCCCTCGGGTTATCTTGACTGGAACAACAACTATATGGATGACAGAAATAAATGTATAAACACTCACTGCTCGAGCTTTCCGAAAAGCTTTATAGGACGCGATTTTGAGATGTCCAACCTTGATGTTCTGGGCAAATCGCTCGGACCCGAAAATTGTTTCGGGGCATGCAAGGCAAATGTTGCAGCCGGTCCAATGACTTATGCAAAAATCGACACGGACGACGCCAGCGGTAAAATCAGAGCGTATATCGGCGAAGGAGAATTCACGAACGACCCTGCGGGGCTGGACGGCGGGATCGCTGTTTGCAAAATACCTGAACTTCAAGACCTGCTGAAGTTTATCTGCAAGGAAGGATTTGAACATCACGTGGCAATGAGCAGATCACTTTGCGCGGACGTACTTGAAGAAGCTTTCTCAAATTATCTTGGCTGGGATGTTTACAGACACGGCGACAAATAAAAAAAATATTTTAATCCAGGAATTCATTGATTTCAGAGGACAGTGCGGATCCCAAAAAGATCAGATCGGAACAGGAATGAAAGGAAGACTGTAATCTTGAAATCAGAACAGGAGAGATAAAATTGCCTGAATATTTGCTTGGTATCGACTATGGCACCGGCGGCGCGAAGGCCTGCATAATCGACAGCGAAGCCAATGTGCTCGGTTATTCTTTCCGGGAATACAGGATCTTTACTGACAAACCCGGATGGTCGGAGCATGACGCCGATGAGTACTGGCCGGTTGCCTGCGAGCTAATAAAAGAGTGCATCGCCAAAGCCGGAATAGACGCTTCGCACATCAAAGGTATCGGGACCTCATCAGCATTGCCATCCGTAGTGCTTGTCGACAAGGATCACAAACCGGTGCATAGAGCATATAATCTAATGGACCGAAGGGCCGTAAACGAAGTCCAATGGCTAAAAGACAATATCGGCGAGGACAGGATATTCGACATATCCGCAAACAGACTGGATGATCATCCCCTTATAGTCAATCTTATGTGGGAGAAGAACAACAGGCCGGCGGAATTCAAAAATATTTACAAGGCGCTTACCATCGACGGATACATAAGATTGAAGCTCACCGGAAGAGCAACTATGAACAATTCTTCCGGAGCTTTTTACGGGGTCGCCTATGATATTCTCAAAGAGGATTTCAACAAGGGTCTGATGAATAAGATCGGAATAGACATGGGACTGATGCCGGATATTTATCCATGTGATGAAATCGTCGGTGAAGTGACTGCCGCGGCAGCTGCCCAAACAGGTTTGAGAGCCGGAATCCCGGTGGCGGCGGGCCAGGTGGACTGCAACGCGGGATGGATAGGCGGCGGAGCGGTCGAAGAGGGCGATATTCAGATGAACCTCGGGACCTGCGGAAATTTCGGCATTATCCACAAGGACCGCAACTTCCAGGAAAGCATGATCGCCTGCGCATACACGATAGGATCAAGAGACACATATATCACGATCCCGACAACCACGACCGGGGGACAGCTTCTGAGATATCTCAG
This sequence comes from Eubacteriales bacterium, assembly GCA_028703215.1. Classification (GTDB taxonomy): domain Bacteria; phylum Bacillota; class Clostridia; order Acetivibrionales; family STF1-152; genus STF1-152. The sequence goes on along the minus strand of JAQVNH010000025.1, from coordinate 433 downwards.
GGATAATTTTTCGCAGGTCGAAACAGAAATGGAAAAGCTTGTTAACATTAACGCTTACCAATTCATGGACATGGAAGCGGAGCAGATCGACCCGGGCAGCGACGGTCTGATAATGCTGCCGTATCTCATGGGAGAAAGAACGCCTATCTGGGACAACTACGCAAGAGGAGTGGTTTTTGGCCTGTCGCTGTCGCATTCAAAGAAACATCTTGTGAGAGCGGCCATGGAATCGGTTGCATACGCACTGTATGATTCTTTCCGGATCATTAAGGATACCGGCAGAAAAATCAATTATCCTATCGTCCTGAACGAAGGGGGCGCAAGAAGCAAGGTTTGGAGAAGGATCATCACGGACGTTTTCGATATTCCGACTGTGCTTGTAAAAAGCAGAGCCGGAGCTCCTTATGGCGACGCGATCCTTGCGGGTGTGTCG
>JAQVNH010000024.1 GCA_028703215.1 Eubacteriales bacterium | reverse complement strand
GAAGTCGCCCAAGCGCTAGCAGCAGGCGGCCCGGTCGTGGCATTGGAATCTACGATCATTTCACATGGCATGCCATTTCCTAAAAATGTCGAAACTGCTCTTGAAGTCGAGGACATTATACGAAATAACGGCGCACTGCCCGCCACAGTCTGCATAATAAACGGAAAAATCAGAGTTGGTATCTCAAAGAACGAAATAGAATACATAGGCAAAAAAGGTTTGAGTATTCCTAAGGCAAGCCGCCGGGATTTGCCTGTACTCCTGGCAAGGGAATCTGACGGCGCAACAACAGTGACAACGACCATGATAGCAGCTTCGATGGCAGGCATCAAGGTATTTGCGACCGGAGGAATAGGAGGCGTTCATCGCGGAGCAGAAAAGTCCATGGATATCAGCGCAGATCTGGAGGAGCTGGCCAGCACCGACGTTATGGTCGTTTGCGCCGGGTGCAAATCGATTCTTGACATAGGCCTCACGCTTGAGTATCTGGAAACAAAAGGGGTGCCCGTTATCGGATTCGGCACCGGGGAGTTTCCGGCCTTTTACACTATCCACAGCGGATTTAAGGCGGATTACCGAATGGATACCCCTTGCGAAGTGGCTGCGGCATATAAAGTCAAAAGTGATTGCGGACTGAAGGGAGGAATGCTTATCGGCAATCCCATCCCTGAAAAATACGCAATGAATTTCGATTTTATCAATAAAAAAATTGATGAAGCTGTTAATGAAGCTGCGGTCCTCGGGATCAAAGGCAAGGAAATCACGCCGTTTCTTCTTGACAAGATCCAGAAGCTTACAGGAGGAAAAAGTTTAGAGGCCAATATAAAACTGGTGTATAGCAATGCCGCCCTTGGCGCAAAAATCGCATTGGAATATTCAAGGCTCCGAAGTTAAATCAGAATATTAAAGTTAGATGAGAATATTCTCAAATTTAAGTATTTTATAATATATCCATCATGTGTCTATGCAGAAGATTACTTACTCGAAAATAATCAATGTCAGGCGTTTGCCCGTTCACGAAAATGATGAGCCTGTTCCAGCAGCATGTCCTTTACCTTCATCAGCCGCACCTGAGTGCTGCGCTCATTTTCGTCAAGTTTCATTTTTATGTACTTGATGTTTTCCTGCATCCCTGGAATCATGATATGCTCGAGAGCATTAACGCGCCTTCTTGTTTTTTCGATCTCCGCGGCAAGCAGCTGGCATGATTTCTCATATTGCGCGAGATCGAGCATATCGGGTAAAATATCCTGAAGAGATTTTACTGCAGCGTCAAGGTCACTCGCAGTAAAAGCCATGCCATAAGAGTAAATATCGTTGACATCGGGTGTCTTTGTTTTGAATGTCAATGCCGGGATGTCAACGCTCATAACATTTCGCGAACCCACTTCAGTATAGATTTCCTGTCTTGGGACCATCAGTGCAACGTTTATGACCTCATCAGCCATGCCGGCTCTTGCAAGAACAAAGTTTTTATTTGATTTCCTTATGCCTTTTTCCACTTTTTCGCGAAGCCGCCTATTCTCCCTGACCATTTCGAGGAATTGCCGCATCAGCTCATCGCGCTTGTCTTTCAGCAATTTGTGGCCACGCATTGCAATTGCTAACTTTTTTTTAGTTTTAATCAGTTCCATACGAGTCGGATTGATATGGGCTTTTGCCAAATACGACACCTCCCCTTCTTAAGTCATGTCAGTCGATTTCGTTCATTTTCCGTAATATTTATCGAGGAATTCGTCCTTGATCCTCTTCAGTTCCATTCTCGGGATCATAGACAGCAGTTTCCAACCGATTTCAAGAGTTTCTTCGATATCCCTGTTTGTAAAGTAACCCTGGGAGATATATTCCTGCTCAAATGCGTCTGAAAATCTTGCATAAATTTTATCGATATCAGTAAGCGCGGCTTCTCCAAGCACTACCATAAGTTCTTTTGCTTCTTTCCCGCGGGCGTATGCCGCAAAAAGCTGATTCATTGTGTTTGCGTGATCGGCACGGGTTTTCCCCTCGCCGATGCCTTTGTCCTTAAGACGCGAAAGAGAAGGCAGCACATCTATCGGCGGAGTTATCCCCTGACGGTGAAGCTGACGGCTCAGAATGATCTGTCCTTCGGTTATGTATCCTGTCAGGTCGGGGATCGGATGTGTAATGTCATCCTCAGGCATGGTCAGTATAGGTATCAGCGTGATACTGCCTGATTTGTTTTTCTGGCGACCCGCGCGCTCGTACATAGAAGCAAGATCAGTATACATATAACCCGGGTAGCCCCGGCGCCCCGGAACTTCTTTTCTCGCAGCGGACACTTCACGAAGCGAATCGGCATAATTCGTAATATCTGTCATTATTACGAGAACATGCATGCCTTTTTCAAAAGCGAGATACTCTGCTGCCGTAAGAGCCATTCTGGGCGTTGCAATACGTTCTATGGCAGGATCGTTTGCCAGATTCACAAACATCACCGTACGGTCTATTGCACCGGTTTTTTTGAAACTTTCCGTGAAATAATTGGCTTCTTCAAAAGTTATACCCATTGCGGCAAAAACAACTGCAAAAGGCTCATTTGTGCCTCTGACTTTTGCCTGCCTGGCAATTTGCGCTGCAAGCTCAGCATGCGGGAGACCGCTCGCTGAAAATATCGGCAGTTTTTGACCTCGAACCAAAGTATTCAATCCATCTATCGCCGAAACGCCGGTTTGTATGAATTCCTGAGGATAATTTCTGGCAACCGGATTCATGGGCATTCCGTTGATATCAATTCGCTTTTCAGGCAATATCTCAGGTCCCTTGTCTATCGGACGTCCAAGGCCGTCGAATACACGGCTGAGCATATCATCGGAAACGCCGAATTCCATACTTCTCCCCAGAAACCGCACTTTGCTGTTTGACAGGTTTATGCCTGCAGCATTTTCAAACAACTGCACCAATGCATTCTGTCCGTCAATTTCCAAAACCTTGCAGCTTCGTTTTTCGCCTGTTACAAGTTCTATCTCTGCAAGTTCGTTATATGAAACATTTTCAACTCCATGTATCAGCATCAGAGGGCCTGCTACCTCTTCAATAGTTCTGTATTCTCTTGGCATCAGGACTCCTCCTTTTTGGACAATTGACTGATTTCCCGGTGCAAACTCTCAGTGATTTCCATGTATTCTTGTTCGATCCTGTCAGCCGGAACATATTTGAATCGGCCGATCCTTTCCCGCACTTTCATTACGACCAGATCGCTCACCTGCAAGCCTTTATCCAAAGCTTCCATGCACATGTCATAATAGAGCAGCATGAGCTTCATCAAGCCGAACTGCTTCTCCAGAGAAGTATATGTGTCGACTTCATGGAAAGCATCCTGATGCAGGAAATCCTCGCGAATGGATCTTGCCGCTTCAAGCTTCAAGCGGTCCGCGGAAGACAATGCATCCATGCCTACCAGCTTGACGATTTCTTCAAGCTCGGATTCATCGTGTAATATCCGCATCATACGGGAACGAAGCTTCATCCAATCCGCATTGATATTGTTATTAAACCATTCGCCCAGACTTTCTACGTAGAGAGAATAGCTCGTCAGCCAATTAACAGCCGGAAAGTGTCGACTGTAAGCCAGGTTTGCGTCCAGCCCCCAGAAAACCTTTACTATCCTCAGAGTGCCCTGTGAGACAGGTTCTGAAATATCTCCTCCCGGAGGGGAAACAGCGCCGATGACCGATAATGTTCCTTCTCTGCCTTTTTTGCCAAGCGATATGACCCTGCCCGAACGCTCGTAAAACTGCGCCAAACGGCTTCCGAGGTACGCCGGATATCCCTCTTCTCCGGGCATTTCTTCCAATCTTCCGGACATTTCACGGAGAGCTTCTGCCCAGCGTGATGTTGAATCTGCCATCAATGCTACTGAATAGCCCATGTCGCGGAAATATTCCGCAATAGTTATACCGACATATATTGAGGCTTCGCGTGCGGCAACCGGCATATCCGACGTATTTGCGATCAAAACAGTTCTTTCCATGAGTGACTGGCCGGTTTTTGGATCCTTGAGCTCGGGAAATTCATTTAAAACGTCCGTCATCTCATTCCCGCGTTCACCGCAGCCGATATAGACTATAATGTCTGCCTCAGCCCATTTTGCAAGTTGATGCTGAACGACAGTCTTTCCGCTTCCAAATGGCCCCGGGACAGCTGCCACTCCGCCTTTAGCTATCGGGAAAAGCGCGTCGATCACTCTTTGACCCGTGACCAGCGGCATATTCGGAGACAGCTTTTCCTTATAAGGTCTCCCAACACGCACAGGCCATTTTTGAAGCATCGTGATATTTAAAAATGCGCCCTCCGAGTTTTCTATCACCGCAACAGTATCCTCGATAGAACAGTCGCATTCCGACACAGATCTGATCACACCCTTATAGCCGATAGGGATCATTATTTTGTGATCTATAATATCGGTCTCCTTAACTATACCTATGATATCTCCGCCTTCAACCTCTTCTCCCGCTTTCATCGCAGGAATAAAGTGCCACTTTGCTTTCCGATCCAGCGCGGGGATTTCTATGCCGCGGGTCAGCTTATTACCCTGTTGTTTCATTATTTCTTCCAAAGGCCGCTGTATACCGTCAAAAATACTTCCCATCAGGCCGGGTCCGAGTTCGACACTGAGAGGTACGCCGGTTGATTCAACCGGCTCGCCCGGTCCCAGACCGGAAGTTTCCTCATATACCTGAATCGACGCCTGACCGCTGTGTATTTCGAGTATCTCCCCGATCAGTCTTTGACTGCTGACGCGGACAACATCGAACATATTGGCATCACCCATGCCTTCTGCAATAACAAGCGGACCTGCCACTTTTTTTATGGTTCCTTTACTCATATTCTTTTTCACCTGCTTCTTTGTTTTCGTTGTTGAAAATAATATCCGATCCTACAGCTCGTTCAACCGACTTTTTAATATCACGCATCCCTTTTCCTGTATTCCCGTACGCGCCGGGAATCGGAATAACTGCGGGAACAATCCTGTTACGGTATCGTTCTATCTCATTATCCAGCTTTTCATGCAGATCCTCGGTCATATATATAACCGCATATTGACTTTCGGCCAATCTCTTGAATAATTTTGCTGCTTCTTCGTAATTCACAACAGGGAAAATATCCATCCCTATTGCCGCAAAACCGTATATACTGTCGCGATCACCCATAACGGCTATTTTATACATACATGTTCCTCAGCCTTTCCCTGATCGAACTATCAGAAAGTCTGTTGAGTTTTCCTAAAAGTATTATTCTTACTGTCTTTATTTCATTTTCCCGGGCCAGTATATACGCCGCAAGCGGCGACATCGTAAACGAGTTGTATTTCTGCGGTTTTATGTGCTTAATAAGCAGATTATCAAACCATATTTCGAATGCGGCAGGGGATTTCTTTATTTCATTTATTACCTCCGCATATGGAGTCGATAGAAGATATTCAAACAGCTCATTTTCACCTGCGGCTGAAGAGTCGATAAGACTCTTGATATCCAAAGTTGCGCACTCCGCTATTGCTCTTTCCGTAAACTCTCTGCTCTTCCCTGTTCTGCTGCACCTTAACGCTATTTTGATATCCGCAGATGCGACCTTCAGCTCTGCATAATCAATGAGGACCTCATTCCCTGATTCTGCGGCTTTTTCATAAATTGCCTCCATGGCAGACTTGTCTATAATGACGTCGCATAATTGTCCGTCGCCCGTGTGAAACAGCACCTGATAAGCTTCTTCGGCACATTTTCCCATCTTTTCATCGAGAACCGAGAAGTTATGCTCCTTTACTGCATTAAAAATAATCTCCCGTTTTACTGTGCCACGCGAAAAATATATTTTCTCTATATCCCTGTTCATGTAAGCCTGTTTTATAGCTGCTTTCAGATTATGGTAATCATTTTCAAGGAGCAGGGTGTCGAATATCGACATATCCTCAACTATTTCTCCGATAAGATCCCATGTTTTATCACTCTCTGCGGCCAGAAGCTCATCCGCTTCTTCAAATCCGGATTTCCCCCATCCTTTGTCAAAAAGGATCTTCATGCATTCCTCAAACTTATTACAGTCCACAAGCTGGTTGATAACCGATTCGCCAAGCAAATCGAGCTCCCTTGACCGGATCCGCGCAACAGCGTATATATGCATATTTTCCGTCATGCTCTCACCTTCTCAGAATCGATTATTTCAAGCATTTGCAGGCACTCTTATTCAAACAGGATTTTCCCGATCTTGTCCTGCAGCAAATCCCGTTCAGCAAAAAACAAAGCGTCAAAAGAACAATCCTCTTCTATATCCCCGTAAACTAAAATAAAACCGCCGGTTATTTCTCTCGTTTCATCGGAAACAGAAAGCTTGGCTCCGGTTTTTTCAGATAAAACCGCATTTATCCTTTCTTCAAAGCCCGCGGGCATAAGTTCCCTGTCAGCTTTTGAAAAGACAACTTCACCCTGTTTACCCAGCGAATATCGTTTTATCATTTTGACGATGACATCAAAATATTCGGCATCCGATAATTTTGCGAGCAAATCTTTTGCATCACCTATGATCTCACTGATCATCTGCTGCTTTGCCTCTAAAATCATTTTTTTCTCCAAAAGCTTCGCAGATGATTTCGCGCGGCTCAAGTAAGCCTGAACTTCTGTCTCTGAAAGTTGAAGCATTTCTTCGCTCTTCTTGAGTCCCTCTGTTTTTGCGGCTGCGATAATTTCATCGGAGTCTGCTTTCGCTTTCGCTTCGATTTCATCAGCAACGGATACGGCATTATTTTTTATAAAGTCGATTATTTTTTCAACTCCGGTCATTTAGGGGCTCCCATCCATTAAATGTTAATTGAGCCGACGCCCGTGATTGCGAGTATGGAAATCAGCAAAGCTAAAATTGCATAGGTTTCAACCATTGCAGAGAACATCATTGCCTTGCCGAACGACTCGGGTTTTTTGGCGACAACTGCTATGCTTGCAATCGAAGCGCGCGCCTGTCTGATAGCCGAAAAATACAGAACAACTGCTGCCGGCATGCAGGAAAGAAAATACAGCAGGCCTTTGACAAAAGAAACATCGCCGCTTCCTCCCAGTACTCCGATTTGTGAAAGCGTGATGAAAGCAACCAAAAGACCGTAAATACCCTGTGTCCCCGGAAGAAGCTGCAAAATCAAAACCTTGCCGAATTTTGAGGGATCCTCAGTAATAACGCCCGCGGCAGCTTCACCCCCCATTCCGACAGCACGCGCTGAACCGAGCCCCCCAAAAAGAGCGGCGCTTATCGCACCTGCCAACGCGAAAACAATTCCATAGCTATCCATTTTTACTCCTCCATAAATTTATAGTATTTCGTTTTTACACTAAACGGCTTGAACTTTCGACCGCCGCCCTGATAAAATTTCCCGAAAAATTCAACATATTGGAGACGTGTCGTGTGAACGTAAGCCCCGAGAACACTGATCGCAATATTTAAAAGGTGTCCGAAAATACATATGATTATAAAAACCAATATATTTAAAGGAATACCAAAAGATCCTGAAACCATCACAGCAATCTGGTTTACCACTGAGCAAATCACGCCCGTGGCTAAACCGAGAGCAAGCAAACGCGTGTAAGAAAGGATATCGCTTAAATATCCGGTTATTCCATATAATGCATACAGCCCTTTCAGAAAGCGCTTGAAGAGATTTTTTGATTCGCGGCCATTTGTCATTATTATCCCTATAGAGGCAATTATTGCAAATATACCTGCGATATTTCCTACTGAAGCCGGCAAAGCAGAAGACAATCCGAGAATACCCGTGATCATTTGCAGAGATAATAATTTTAGTATGCCTCCGGTCAGCAGCATATACCAAAACAAAACATCATATATGATCGCTTTATAATCTTTGCGCTTGATGCATTGGTACAACCTCATTCCAAGGGCAAAATAAATGTGGATCACACCGACAAGCATGCTGAATGCCAGCATCCGAATGGGCTCCTTGATCGGGAAAAACCAAAGCGGCGGGATCGTCACCATTTTTGTAAAAAAAGTTTTTGATACGATGTCGATCAAGTCTCCAAAGTAGCTGCCAAACATAACACCCCAGAAAACTGTCGATATCCCGCAAAACAAGTACATAATAAGGGTGTTCTTGATATTGCTCTCAAGTGACCGCTTATACTTGAGCAGCCCCGCAAGGCATGCTATTACGATTATCGCTCCGTACAATGCGTCCGACAGCATCAATCCAAACAGTAAATAATAAAAAACAGATATCGCTGCTGTTGGATCAACTTCACCTTTCCCGGGCGGGCTGAAAGCTTCTACTGTTCCTTCAAGAGGTCTGATAAATCGTTTGTTTTCTAAAAGTATCGGGACATCCTCGTTCTCAGATGTTTGTTCGTATTCTACCGCAACCTTATACTTTTCCTTCAGTTTTTTCTCCAGGGCTTCCCTGCTTTTCACCGGAATATATCCTGTTATTACTATTGCATTTTTTGACTGCATTATATGGTTTATCACATCATACTTTTCCTCACGCATCGTGTCAAAATCCTGCAGGAATAAAATATCATCCCTCCTGGAGGCATAAGAACCGATCTCATTTTCGAGATCTGATATTTCTTTTTCGGCAGCGGCAATCTGATTTTCTATTTCCTTTACCCTTGCTGCCGGGGAATTATCAACCGAAGCATTGATGTATGAAAATCCGGCGTTTCGCAGCGCGTCATAAACTTCCCCGGATCTATGCTTTCCGCAGAGCGTAAAGATGCAGGTTTGTTCCTTTGAGGAGCTGATTATTTTTACATCCACAGGCATAAATTCCGCCAGCAGGCTGTAGATCATATCATAACTCCATTTATTCGGAAGGGTTCCGGCAAACGCCGAAGTGTGTTTTGTTCCCTTGTAATTCAAGGGAATGTCAAGCGATACCCATGGGGCAAGAATTTCTTTTTGCGCCTGCAGTTTCAAAATCTCAGCCTTAAGCTCAGCGATTTGTTTCGGGATCAAAGATATCCTGTTTGAAATGCGGGAAATATTTTCATGCTTCGCATAAAAATCATCATATGTTTTTTCACTTATCGGTATTCTTCCTTTTAGCATAGATAGCATTGAGCTCTTTTTTTGGATATAGGCATCAAGTATCAGAACAGCTTCCTTTGCGGTCACAACATTTTTTTTGAGTGAAGAAGCCGCGGAAGAGACATCCGTTTTGACGAATACGTTGTTATCCTGCATCATTTCGCCGATCTCAACAACTCCGCTCCGTTGAATCTCTTCCAATATTTGTTTGCGTTCTTTCTTAAGACCGCATATATAAATACGCTGCATTTGCAGCACTGCCATAGAAATACCTCCGAAAGCAATTTCGATGCATATCAGGTCAGTTCAGATATTACCATTTCAATTGCCGCGCTTTTTCTGCTCTTTATTTGCTCCCTTATTCTGCTGATCTCATCCTGAGCAATGCGCTCGTGTGATACAATTATTTCCTCGCCTCTGCGCCTGGCAAGCTCACTGTCTCGCAATGCCTTTTCTGACGCGTCCTTTTCCATGTCGGATATCAGTTTTTGGGCACTTGAATGAGCTTCCTCAATGATTCTTTCACGCAATTCCAGTGCGTTTTTTCTATCTGCTCCGCTTCCAGCTCAGCTTGAAGAACAGCATCGATCGTCTCTTTTACCATTATTTCGTCTCCGTATGCAAAGGCA
>JAQVNH010000201.1 GCA_028703215.1 Eubacteriales bacterium | reverse complement strand
CCGCGGAACAGATATAACAATAAGTGTAAGCAAGGACAGCAAGGAGTTTCTTGACGAATACAAAATAAAGCAGGTGCTTTATAAATACTGCTCCTTCATGCCGTATGAAATATATCTTGTTAATGCCGATATAAAGGAAAAGGATGAAAAAAGTGCTGCCCGCAAAGAGGAACCGATAAATGACGTCAGTCCGCTGTGGCTCAAAAATCCTTCGGATTGCACGGAGGAGAATTACAAGGAGTTTTATCACAAGGTTTTTACGGATTTCAATGACCCTCTGTTTTGGATACATCTAAATATGGATTATCCTTTCAGACTCAAGGGGATTTTATACTTCCCGAAATTAAAAAACGATTTCGGTCCAAACGACGGACAAATCAAGCTTTACAACAACCAGGTATTTGTTGCGGACAATATCAAAGAAGTCATCCCGGAATTTTTGCTCCTGCTTAAAGGGATGCTGGACTGTCCGGACCTTCCGCTCAATGTTTCCAGAAGCTATCTGCAAAACGACGGATATGTGAACAAAATATCTTCTCACATAACAAAAAAGGTTTCTGACAAGCTTGCCTCCTTGTATAAAAACGAAAGAGATAACTATAACAAATACTGGGATGACATACACCCATTCATTAAATACGGGTGTGTCAGAGACGAAAAATTTTATGAAAAGGTCAAGGATATAATAATATTCAAAACGATCTCAGGAGAATATGCGACACTTCCAGAATTTCTTGAAAAGAACAGGGAAAAGAGCCCGGATAAGGTTTTTTATGTAACTGATGAAAAACAGCAGGCTCAATATATTAAAATGTACAAAGACGGTAAAATGGACGCTGTAATACTCGATTCGCTCATAGACACGAATTTTATCCAATTCCTTGAAATGAAAAATGAAAAGGTAAAATTCAGCAGGATCGATGCGGACTTGTCGGAAACAATGAAGGACGAACACAAAAGCGATGCTCCGAATGAAGATACAATCAAAAAGCTTACTGAGATTTTTAATTTCGCAAAAGAAAGCAAGAAGCTTGAAATAAAAGTCGAAAATCTAAAATCGGCAGACACGCCCGCAATAATACTCCTTTCGGAAAATTCCAGGAGGATGCAGGACATGACGAAGATCTTCGGGTCTATGAATATGACTCCGGACATGTTTCCCGTCGAACAGACGCTTGTCCTGAATGCGAAAAACAACCTTATAAAAAGGCTGGTGTCATTGAGCGAAGATGAGAGCAATAAGGAAGATATCGAGATGCTTAGCAGGCATATCTGCGATCTGGCGCTGATCGCCAACAAACAGCTTGAACCCGGGGAGATGTCGGAATTTATTGATAGAAGCAGCAAACTAATGGTAAAAATTGCAGAAAAGCAGATTTGACAAGGCTTATTTGATATTTTACCGCATGTGAGTTAATATGGATCTGTCAGATATCGAATGGCAGGGGGAAAAGGGGGAACCGTCTATGAATTGCCCGTTTTGCGGTCATGAGGATGACAGGGTCATCGATTCCAGACCTACGGACGAGGGAAACGCAATACGCAGAAGACGTGAATGCGGCAGCTGCCTCAAAAGATACACCACCTATGAAAAGGTTGAATCCATTCCCCTAATGATAATAAAGAAGGACAACACGCGGCAGCCTTTCAGCAGGGACAAACTCTTAAACGGCATTATGAGAGCCTGTGAAAAAAGGCCCATTTCCATAAATGAAATGGACAAGCTGGTGGATGATATAGAACTGGAGCTTCAAAATACGCTGCAGCGCGAAGTGACTTCAAAGCAAATAGGCGAGATGGTAATGACAAGGCTCAAAAAGCTTGATGATGTCGCCTATGTAAGATTCGCATCGGTTTACAGACAATTCAAAGACATCAATACATTTCTCGACGAGCTTAATACATTGCTTAAAGAAAAAACATAAGAGTGCAATTCATGCCGAATCAGACCGATAATATTCTTGACAAACCTATAAACCGGCTCAAAGGGATCGGAAAAACCAGGGAGGAACTCTTAAAAGGCCTTGGCATTTTTACTGTTGAGGATATTTTGTATTATTTCCCGAGAAATTATGAAGACAGAAGAACGCTTAAAAACATCAGGGAGCTCTGTGACGGAGAGACATGCTCCGTTGTCGCGGAAATAAGATCAGCTGTTTCTGAAAACAGATTCCGCAGGAATCTTTCCATACAGAAGGTAAGAATAGGAGATGACAGCGGAGCCGGATATGCGGCATGGTTCAACCGGAGCTATCTCAAAAGATTTTTCAGAATCGGGCAAAAGTATATCTTTTTCGGAAAAGTAAACCGTAAAAACAATCTTATCGAACTTGAAAACCCGACATATGAGAAGGCAGATGAAGAAAGCGCGGACAACTCGCTTGGCATTTATCCGGTCTATCCTTTGACTGCCGGCATATCGCAAAATATTATCAGAAAATACGTCAAGGAAGCATTTGAGCGCGCTTCGGGAGAACTTTCGGAGTTTTTGCCCTCATGGATAT
>JAQVNH010000200.1 GCA_028703215.1 Eubacteriales bacterium | reverse complement strand
ATTTTGCTGATAGAAGTGCCGCATATATCAGGCAGGATAAGGAATCGGGTTAAAAATGCGAAACAAAAAGACTCGCAGGAATAATATCTATATATACTTATTGTACCTCCTGCTCGTGACCACGGTTATAACGGGTGTTTCACTGTCACGTTATTCAAAGCTCGTTACCGGTGACGATACGGCTCTGGCAGCAAAAATTGTGGTGGATTATGTTCCTGTCAGCGCCACTTTAAACGGTGACCCGGTAGCTGACATAAGCAGCGGGATCTCTCTTACAGATATCACGGAAGGCGATGTGCTTGTATATAACTTTGCAGTCAGAAATTACGACGGCGTTTCAAGGACGCAGGTTGCTTTCAGATATAAGATAACGATATCCTTTGATCCAAGCGCAAAGGTTTTGCCTCTTGAATATGTTTTGAATCCATCCTCAGGTGAAAGCTGGACATCGATGGGATTCAGCAGTGACGAGTCAGATGTGTATACTCTTACGGTCACATGGCCGGCCGCTTCGGGCGGAGGAGCAAGCCAGACGCAAAATGTAATAGTCACTATAGATTATGAGCAATTGGATTAAATGTTTTTGGAGGAAAATAATTGCGAAAATTTGTTTCATGGAATGTCAATGGCTTAAGAGCAGTCCTTCAGAAAGGTTTTTCTGATTTTTTTTATAATTCCGGAGCAGATATCTTTGCCCTGCAGGAAACAAAAATTCAAGAGGAACATGCGGCTTTTGATCCCGAAGGATATCACTCGTTCTGGAATTTCGCAGAAAAAAAGGGTTATTCGGGCACAGCTGTTTTCACAAAGGAAAAACCTGCCTCCGTTACCTACGGAATGGGTATTGAACAGCATGACAAAGAGGGAAGGATAATAACCCTCGAGTTCAAAAACTATTTTTTTATAAATGTGTACACTCCCAATTCGCAGCGCGAGCTTGCGCGCATCGATTACAGAATGAAATGGGAGGATGATTTCAGAGAGTTTGTCAATAAACTCAAATCAAGAAAACCCGTTGTTTTTTGCGGAGACCTTAATGTCGCGCACAACGAGATCGATCTGAAAAATCCATCCTCAAACAGGAAAAATGCGGGGTTTACCGATATGGAGCGTGAAAAATTCACCAGGCTTCTGGATTCCGGCTTCACAGATACCTTCCGGCACTTTTACCCCGACGCCGCCGGCGCTTATTCCTGGTGGTCGTATATGTTCAAAGCGCGGCAAAATAATGCGGGGTGGCGCATCGATTACTTCTGCACTTCACATGACATAGACAACAGGCTTGAAGACGCGTCGATCCGCCCGGAAATCTTCGGTTCGGATCACTGCCCGGTTGAACTCATGATCGATCTGTGATGAAAAATGAATGAAAATCAATATTGATAATATCAATGTCTAATATTTTAAAATAATCGCTTTGCAATGATGAATGTTTTAGTTGCCGATTATCCTCTTTATTTGTGAAATCGAATTTTTAGCTGCCGTTAAGCCATCCGGAATAGGAAGGCATTCGACCGAAATATATCCCTCATATCCTATTTCTCCAAGCGTGCTGAAGATCCTCTCGAAATTTAATTCGCCATGTCCGACGAAGTTCCTGTCGTTGTCCGCGACATGAAAATATCCCAATCGACCCTTGCAGCAGCGTATTGCATCGTACATGTCCTTTTCCTCGATATTCATGTGGAAAGTATCAAGGTGCACAAAACAATTTTTGAGCGAATACTTTTGCAGAAATCCGACTGTCTCAAGGGCGGTGTTAAAGACATTTGTCTCATATCTGTTGATCACTTCAAGGTTGATCGGCACATTCCTTTTAAGCCCGTATCCACTGATCGTTCTCAGATGATTTGCCAAACGATCCATATAAAGCTCTCTTTTCTCTCCGGGCGGAATTGTTCCTTTTGCCCACCCGATAACAATGCCCGCATCAAGTTGCCGTGCAATATCGATATAGCGCTTTAACCCTTCTATGGCCTGCCTGACGATATTTTCATCATCATCCATGAGGCTCAGGTGCGCTTCGGTATTCAAACGACCCGTCAGCACCATTGCTATCCTGACATTATGTTTTTTCATTTTCTCCGAAATAATGTCAATATCGATCGGCTCAGTTTCACGCATATGTACTTCTATAGCGTCATACCCCAGTGAAGCCGCTTTTTCAAGATTGTCGCAAACCGTTCCTTGAAGCAATATCGGAGAGGTTGCCGGGGCAGAGTCTGCCGATGAAATTGCCAGTTTCCAGTTTCTCATGATCCTGATTCCTTTTTCACTTGATCATATTTCTTTTTCGGGAACTTCGTGAAGACGAAGGAATCTCAAAAAAGATTTTCTTGCCGTCAATCATCAAAGGTAAGCATTACCTTTCTTGCAATATCTTTATTATGGCATGCAAATTCGATGGCTTTGTTTATTTCCTTAAAATTGAAATGATGCGTATTAAGCGCAGCGAAATCATACTTGTCCTTTATTCTGGACATAAATCGGATAGTGCTCGGAAACCAGTTCTTT
>JAQVNH010000199.1 GCA_028703215.1 Eubacteriales bacterium | reverse complement strand
AATATTTAGAAGCCTGATAGAATGGCCGGGACTGGTATTTCCTCTGAATTCCGACTTGCGGGATGATATTTTTGCCGATGAGTTATTTGGTGATATTGCCGCCGGCAAATGACCGCATTTTTTTTAGTAAGGTTGACACCGATTTAAAAATGCATTACATTGTTGGATGTTGAAACAATTACAAATCATAAAAGTAAGAATCTAAATTTCGTTTTATCTGATAATTGTCAAGACATAATCTAAAATAGGAGGGATATTTAATGTATGAGAAATTTCTGACAACGAATTACCCGAATATCTTTTTTGAAGATAACAAAGTGGGACAATTGAAAAAACATCTTTGGGATGCATCCGAAGAGGAGATCCAGAAGATACTGGATGACTATGTGATCCCAAGCGACAGCGAGTTAGGCAAACCCGGCTGCTATATCCAAAATTCTCCAAGAAAAATGGTTATTGAAAAGCGGCGCAAGAATGATATTGTTTTGGTACCGATCGGGTGTACCGAAAACCACGGCATCCATAATAACAGCGGACTCGATACTTTTATGTGCACCTCGATATGCGAAGCGGTCCGCCGCAAGACAGCAAAGAGCGGGCATGAGGTTGCTCTGGCATTTCCCCCGATAAATTACGGAGGACATCCTTATCATCACCTTGGAATGCCCGGTACTGTAATAACCAGCGAAAAAAGCGTCGTAGACACTTTGATCAATGTCATGGCAGGTCTCTGGGACGACGGCTTCCGCAAGATCATTCTGGTAAATAATCATGGTATGGATTGGATGATGGAATCCGCTATCCAGGAATTTTTCAAGAGATTTCAGCTTCCTGCGTTTGCCACGGTTATTGAATGGCATCGCGCGGTGCGTGAATTCTTTTATCCGCTGGGAGACGAGAGGCCTGATTTTATCAGCACTCCTTTTGTTCATGCTGATGAAGCGGAGACTTCAGTAGCTTTGCTGATGTTTAAGGATATGGTCGATATGAGCTGTGTCGTGGATGCTCAGGCCAAGAGCATGGGAATGCTTGACGAAGGCTTTTATGACGGCTCCGTCGATTCTTTCCATCGTCCAAACAAGTGGTCGGAGGCAGAAGGACACAGAGTTATCGAAAGATTCGGAACACCGGAGGGCGTGGTCGGCTATCCTTCGCGGGGTGACGCTCGAAAGGTTAAACGAGCGATAGCGGCGATTTGTGAATATATAAATTGCATGGTAGAAGATATCCTCGAAGCATATCCTGCCGGCAAAGTCCCTGACCCCAAAAAATTCTCGCTCAGACCATTCGAGGAGATCGAGCCTTGCCTGCGCGAACCGCAAAGTGAAGGCTGGAAAAGCGTTCATGAGCTTCCGAGACGCGGGATATTCATAGACTGACCGGGTTGCCGCATTTACAATTACGAAGCAGATCATCGGTAAGCCCGGGTTTTGAAAAACAATGAAGAGGGATGAGGAACTGTTTGTGACTCACCCTCTTTCATTATCAAAAATCTAATTATTAACCGGATCATTGCCCGGAAAGTGTTTGCCGAAACCAGAAAATCCTGCTGAAAAAAGGAAGTCCAATGAACGACTATGTAAACTATCTTGTTGAAATAATAAAGGACATAGATTTGTCAAAGCTTATGATCAATTACTACCTGAAGGAGTTTGAGCCTGAATGGTCTATGGAGGCATACCATCTTCATCAAACCGTTGAGATCATATACTGCCTGGAGGGGACAGGGCATTTATGCTTTGATGGCGACCTGATAAGAATGAGCAAAAGGGAGCTCGTAATAATCAGGCAGGATATACGGCATCTGCTGCACATGGATATCAAGGGAGGCAGGTTTGTAAACATTCAGCTCAACACAAGCCAGC
The DNA here is from genome assembly GCA_028703215.1 of Eubacteriales bacterium. Lineage (GTDB taxonomy): Bacteria > Bacillota > Clostridia > Acetivibrionales > STF1-152 > STF1-152. The sequence continues at coordinate 658 of JAQVNH010000199.1, read as the reverse complement.
TGACAGGCAATCAGCAAATATTCCCGCCAAATGCTTACAATGCTCATGGATATATAAAGCTGGTCGATAATGCTCTTATCGGCGACCAAATGAAAAATGTAGCGGTTGAAATGGTAAATAAGGATGAAAATTATGACATGCTGGTCAAATCGGAAATCATAGGAATTATAATCCGGTTGAATCGTGTCATAAACAGCAGTCAAAAAGCTCTTACCTCTGACAAATATATACTGCAGGCAATGCGCTTTATTGATAACAGCACCGAAAACGTCACCCCAGGAACTGTTGCGGAAGCGATACATATAAGCGCCGGATATTTGATGCATCTGTTTAAAAAGCTAACAGGAAAAACCATAATGCAATATGCGGCGGAAGTCCGTATGGAACGCGGCAAACAAATGCTTATCAATACAAACTTGAAGATATCGGAAATAGCTCATGAATTGAGGTACAACAGCATTTCGCATTTCAGCATGGATTTTAAAAAAAATATGGGGCTGTCTCCCGGGAAATTCCGTTCCATCAAGCAGTCTGTCAATTAAATTATTCCGAAATAACTCTTGAAATCATCAGAAAAAATAGCATCCACAATTAAATTATTTAAACAAGCTGTTAGCCTGTCATAAGAAAAAATTGATTTAATATGTTATTATCAATC
>JAQVNH010000198.1 GCA_028703215.1 Eubacteriales bacterium | reverse complement strand
TGTCAAAGTGTATTCCGTCATCGCTCACTGCGACATGAGTTGTCGTCATCTGCTGCACTCCCTTATAGTAGTACGGTTTGTTATGCAATACCGATACAAGCAGCAGAGTTTTGCCGTTGAACATTGTTTGCCCCGGATTGAACACGGCTTTTGAGCCGGGAAAATCTTTCGGAGTTATAATCGGGTTGCCGGGATACCGTTTCAGAATATTTTCTTCTGCGAGCATAAAACGACTCCTCCTTGTTATTGTTGTCAGGCAATTGTTGACCGGAATTCATTTTAAATATATTCTATGGGCAATGTGATGTCAAGGAAAGCCTGACTTGCGGGTCCATATAAAAGCGCAAAAAAGCATATGCGGCAATTTCACTTGTGAGCCGGAACACTTTTTTGCCGGCGAGCAATGCCGCGACATTTTCGCTGACGAGTTATACCATGACATTATCGCTGATTAATAACACTGCTTAAAAAACTATTGACATTTGAACCGCGCTATGTTAGTCTGACAATGCTGTGCGGAGGTTCTTTTTTTTTGCCTCAAATTTACGATATGACCCGCGCAGAAAGCAGATACAGGTAAAATTATCCGCATCTATACACCCGGAGGTGGAGCAAGTGAGAGTCAAAATAGCGCTGGCTTGCAGCGAGTGCAAGCAGAGGAACTACAACACGATGAAGAACAAAGCGAACGATCCCGACAGAATAGAAATGAAAAAATTCTGCAAATTCTGCCGCAAGAACACGATGCACAAAGAAACAAAATAATATAAAGATTATGGAGTGGTCATGACATGTCCGCAGAGATAAAAGCAGGCAAAGTGGCAAAACCCAAAAAAAAGGGAAGAATTATCAAGTTTATCAAGGAAGTCAGGAGCGAGCTTAAGAAGGTTATCTGGCCGACAAGGAAACAATTGGTAAATTACACCATCTCCGTACTGCTGATAAGTCTCATGATGGGTGCCTTGATATGGATTGCTGACGCAATCCTGCTCAAAGTAATTCAGAATACTCTTACCAGCTAGGAAAGTTTGGACGGTATTGCAAGTCATCCCGCGGGGAGGGAGGGTGAAGTATGCTTTCAGATGAAAATGTTTTGGACAATATGGATACCGCTGAAGAAGAGACCATCGGGGAAATCGAAAACGATGCCGAATTTGCCGCTGAAGAGCCAAGCATAGCAGACAGCGCTCTTTGGTATGTCGTTCACACATATTCGGGATATGAAAACAAGGTAAAGGCGAATATTGAAAAAGTAGTTGAAAGCAGAGGGCTGCAGGATTATATTGTCGATGTTGCCGTTCCCCTTGAAGAACAGATCGAGATAAAAGACGGAAAGAAAAAGGCCACACTCAGAAAAGTGTTTCCCGGCTACGTTTTGATTAAAATGGTTATAACGGACGAATCATGGTATGTGGTCAGAAACACAAGAGGAGTGACAGGTTTTGTCGGTCCGGGTTCGAAACCTATACCGCTTTCGGATGAAGAGATAAGAAAAATGGGAGTCGAAGTATACGCGCCCGTTGTTGATTTTGAAGTCGGAGACAGCATAAGAGTCATTTCCGGACCTCTTGAGAATTTCATCGGCATTGTCCAGGAAATCAATCTTGAAAAGAAAAAAATCCGTGCAAGAGTATCAATGTTTGGCAGAGAAACACCTGTTGAACTTGATTTGGAGCAAATTCAGAAGTTGCTTTAGCTAAGCTGCGGGAAGCATTTTATGCTCAACCCGTTTCTATAGAAGAAAGAAAATAAGAAGAAAGAAAATAATTGGGAGGTGGATAGTAAATGGCAAAGAAAATCATTGCTTATGCAAAACTGCAGATCTCAGCAGGAAAAGCAACGCCTGCACCACCGGTTGGACCAGCCCTTGGACAGCATGGGATAAATATCATGGGATTTTGCAAGGAATTTAACGAAAGGACAGCTAAAGACGCAGGACTTATAATTCCTGTTGTCATTACAATATTTGCTGACAGATCCTTTACGTTTATCACAAAAACTCCCCCTGCTGCCGTGCTCTTGAAAAAAGCTTGCAAGATCGAAAGCGGATCAGGTGCTCCAAACCGTGAAAAGGTTGCCACGATTTCCAAAGAGGAACTCAGGAAACTGGCGGAAACAAAGATGAAGGACCTTAATGCAAGCAGTATTGAATCCGCAATGAGCATGCTGGCAGGCACTGCAAGAAGTATGGGCGTCAAAGTCGAAGACTGATCCGTGCTTTTTGAGCTGCTTATTTTAAGCAGCCGCAGCCGAAGATATTATCTTCAGGCTTCAAAATAGTGAAGGGAGTTGAAAATATTGAAAAGAGGAAAAAAGTATAACGAAAGCTTAAAACTTGTTGATAAAGCAAACCTATATGCAGCTGAAGAAGCTATTGAACTTGTTCAAAAGACAGCAAAAGCCAAGTTTGACGAAACCGTTGAAGTCCATGTAAGACTGGGTGTTGATTCCAGACATGCTGACCAGCAGGTCAGAGGTGCAGTGGTGCTTCCGCATGGGACTGGCAAGACCGTAAGGGTGCTGGTTATCAC
>JAQVNH010000197.1 GCA_028703215.1 Eubacteriales bacterium | reverse complement strand
CCGCGACCGTAAAACAATTGGAAATATTGGGCGGGCAGCTTTCCATTCCTGTCTTTTCAATCGCAAACAGCAAGGATCCGGTAAAAATAGCAGAATCAGCTTTGAAGTCAGCCAGGGAAAAAATGTATGATATTTTGATTTTAGATACCGCAGGAAGACTTCATATAGATGAAGATCTGATGCGGGAACTGGTCGAAATCAAAAATAAAATAAAACCCACGGAAGTATTTTTAGTCGTTGATTCAATGACAGGACAGGATGCCGTAAATGTTGCGGAGGGTTTCAACGAAAAGCTCGGACTTGACGGAATAATACTGACAAAGCTTGACAGCGACAACAGGGGAGGAGCTGCTCTTTCAATAAAATCCGTTACAGGGACCCCTATTATTTTTGCGGGAACAGGCGAGAGATCCGGCGATCTTGAGCCTTTCCATCCTGAAAGGATGGCTTCCCGGATACTCGGAATGGGAGATGTTCTTAGTCTCATTGAGAAAGCCCAGGATAATTTTGATATCAAAAAAGCAGAAGAACTCGAAAAAAAGATCAGATCAAAACAGTTCACGCTTGAGGATTTTTTAGGGCAAATGCAGGAAATAAAGAAGATGGGTCCAATGGATCAGATATTGGGAATGCTGCCGGGAATGGGCAATAAAATTCCTTTGAACGCACAAGTTGACGAAAACAAATTAGCCAGGACCGAAGCAATAATCAGATCCATGACAAAGGCTGAAAGGTCAAATCCCGTAATTATCAACTCAAGCAGGAAGAAAAGGATAGCATCAGGCAGCGGAACAAGCATTCAGGATGTAAACAGACTGCTTAAGGAATTTGAACAAATGCTCAAGCTGTTCAAAAACATGAACCAAATTGGGAAAACAGGGATAATGAACAAATATATCCGGAGATAATGAAAGGGGGTGAAACAAATGGCAGTAAAAATAAGACTTAAAAGGATCGGAAAAACCAAACAGCCATATTATCGCGTGGTGGTAGCCGACTCGAGATTTGCCAGAGACGGAAGGTTTATAGAGGAGGTCGGAACATATAACCCGCTGGTTGATCCGGCCGAATTTCATGTTGACATGGAAAAGGTCGGGAAATGGATAAAAAACGGAGCCCAGATGACGGAAACAGTTAAGTCTCTCATCAGGAAAGCTTCCGCGGCTGAAGTAAAAGAGGAAGAAACCGAAGCTCCCAAAACAAAGACAAAGGCGGCAGGTAAAAAGCAAAACGTTGAAAATACTGAAATTTCGGAAGCAGAAGCGGCAATCGGGCAGGAGGAAACCAAATGAAAGATCTTCTTGAAACAATAGCAAGAGCTCTAGCTGACAGACCGGACGATGTTTCGGTCACTGAAGCGGAAGTCGACAACTCTCTTGTTCTCGAACTGAGAGTCGCCCAGGAAGATATGGGAAAGGTTATAGGAAAACAGGGGAAGATAGCAAAAGCGATCAGAACACTTATCAAGGCAGCGGCAGTGAAGGAAAACAAGCATGTGGTAGTTGAGATAGTTCAATAAATGCATCTTGTATTCTGCAACAGCCACATGGGGAGGGCAGTGCATCTTTGCTGCCATCCCTGTGCAATGGCCTTTAATTCCGGGGAACAGGGGAAACACAATTGGCGGAGCATTTAAGAGTGGGGAAAATCACAAAAACACATGGAGTTGACGGAGAGGTTTATGTTTTACCTCTGACCGACGATCCTGCCAGATTTACCTTGCTGTCAGATGTATTGATCGAAGAGAATGGCTTGTTAAAAAAGTACAAGGTGGATCATGCCAGGGTTTCAGGCGGCAGAACAGTTCTTAAATTATCCGGAGTAAATGACAAGGAAAGCGCCGAACATATACTCGGCAGGTATATATTGATAAACAGGGCAGATGCGGTCCAATTGCCGGAGGATTCATTTTTTATCAGCGACATCGTAGGATGCGAGGTTATAGATGAAGGCGGTACAGTTTTGGGAAAAGTGACTGATGTTCTTCAGACGGGAGGGAATGATGTTTACACTGTAACTGATCCTTCCGGAAAAGAGATCCTCATGCCCGCATTGAAAAGTGTGTTTATCAAAGTGGACATCAAGAAAAAAATACTGACGGCAAGATTGCCTGAAGGTCTGGTATAAAATGAGATTTGATGTTTTGACACTCTTTCCGGAAATGATCGATTATGTAACCGGGCAGAGCATAATAGGGAGAGCGAAAGAGAAAGGAATAATAACCGTTAATGCTGTAGATATCAGAGACTTTTCGCAATATAAAAGCAAAAAGGTCGATGATTATCCCTATGGCGGAGGGAGCGGCATGGTCATCATGGCAAATCCGGTTTACGACGCGTACCGTTCACTCACTAAGGACCTTAAAGAGAAGCCGCCTGTTGTTTATCTTACTCCGCAGGGGAAGCCTTTGACGCAGCAAAAGGTCATCAGCTTGTCTGAATTGGATCGGATCATACTTCTTTGCGGGCACTATGAAGGCATTGACGAACGTGTTATCGAGGAAATCGTCGATGATGAGATATCTATAGGAGATTATGTGGTTACCGGCGGCGAGCTCCCCGCACTCATACTTA
>JAQVNH010000023.1 GCA_028703215.1 Eubacteriales bacterium | reverse complement strand
CATCGACAGAACCAAAGAACAATATGTTTCAGTGGCAATGGGGGGTCTTGAAAAGGGAGTTTCCCCGCTTCAAATGGCTGCCGCCTACGTTCCTTTTGCAAACAAGGGATTGTACTTTAAGCCGATAACCTATACAAAAGTTCTCACAAGCGACGGGGAACTGCTTTTGGAAAACGAGCAACCCTATGAAAAAGTGTATTCCGAGACAACCGCCTTTATCATGACTGATATGCTAAAGGGTGTAACAACTGCCGGAGGCACCGCTCCCAACTGTGTAGTAGGCGATGGTAAAAGCATTCCAACAGCTGGCAAAACAGGAACAACAAGCGACAATATCGACAAGTGGTTTGTCGGTTTCACCCCCTATTATGTCGGGGCTGCATGGTACGGCTATGATAATAATCATGAGAAGATCGAGCTTTCTTCCGGAGATGAGCGCGCCAAGGCTTCTCAAATCTGGACCGCTGTCATGAACAAGATACACGAAGGTCTGGGAGAAGCTGATTTCGATATCCCCTCAGGACTTGTCGAAAGAAATATTTGCATTTATTCCGGAAAAATCGCAACTGATCTATGCAAACTTGATCCGCGCGGAAGCGCGGTCAGGACGGAGTATTTTATCAGCGGGACAGAACCCTCCTTCAGCGACCAGTGCACCTCCCATGTCAAAGTCAGAGTCTGCACTGCATGCAAGGATGCCTGGGGAAGATATCTTCTGGCGGGTTCCGATTGCCCTGCATCGACTATTGCGGAAAAAATCCTTGTGTCTCGCCTGATACCTTATTATCCGAAATTTCCGAATGAGCCGTATCCTCAGGACTGGTCATATGAAGCTCCTGTCAGCGAATACTGCACAGTGCACTGAGCGCGGGGAGTTTTATTGAGAGTGGTTGAGAGAAATCAGATATAACAATGAAATTACAATCACTTTTCGTTCTTGACAAAAAGGGTGCCTGTTTCCGCGCCGTTTAGAATCTCGTGAATTATCAACGGATCCTTCCCGCATGCAAGAACGACATTGACCCCTCCGGATGTCGCAAGCTTGGCTGCGCTGAGTTTTGTGCGCATTCCCCCGGTGCTTCTGCTGCTGCCTTTTTCCCCGGCATAGTCTTCGATTTCCCGAGTGATCTCTTTTACTGTATGCACCAGCTTCGAGTTGTTGTTTTTCTTGGGATCGCAGTCATAGAGTCCGTCGATATCGGAAAGGATGATCAGGATATCCGCATTAACAAGCTTGCTGACCAGGGCGGAGAGAGTGTCGTTCTCGCTGAAAGTCTCATATTGTCCGGCTTTGATCTCTGCGGTCGACACAGAGTCATTTTCATTTACTATCGGCACGATCCCTTTTTCCAGCAAAGTCTCGAACGTGTTTATGACATTCTTTCTTCCTGTGCTGTTTCCGACGATATCGCGCGTAAGAAGTATCTGCGCTACAATGTGGTGATATTCCGAAAAGAACTTGCTGTATATCTGCATAAGTTCACTTTGTCCGACAGCGGCAACAGCCTGCTTTTCACGTATGGTTTTGGGGGGAGTTTTCATTTTCAGCATTCCCGTCCCCACTCCGATAGCTCCGGAAGTGACCAGGATGACTTCTTTTCCCTGATTCGAAATATCAGAAATGACTCTCGCAAGCTTTTCGATTGTATTGAAATTCATCTTCCCGTTCTCATAGGTCAAAGTCGAAGTGCCGACCTTTATAACTATTCTCTTTGCATCTTTGAGGGTATTTCTCATTTAGCTCAGCTCCGTTACATCTTTTTTATTTCGATGGCATTGCCCTGATTCTGCTGCAGTTTTATATTTTGGTACAGTTTCCTTGCGCCTGATGTATCTATTCCAAGAATCGGGCTTATCACGCAAGTTTGATATTACCCATAACTCCCATTTTATCCCCTATTATTACGAGCGCTCCCTCTGCTCCCTGTATACTCAATGCAATTTCGAGCGCAGATACTATGTCCGCCTCAGATTTAACAAGGTTGCCTAGCGCTGTTGCCGCGGCATCTGAAAGAAAAGCGCTTTTTGCGGTTATTACTGCCGCATCGGCCTTCCCGAAACTGACCGACGGTCCCACCGTTCCCGACGAAGTGCATATCCCCAGGGGCGTGTCTTCCGGAAATATTTCGATCGAAACTTTCCCGCTCAAAGGAGAATTGCCTGCAAATATTCCCGTCCGTCTTATCGAATTTGTTTTTATGTATATATCTCCGCCGTTTTCAACTATGATCTCGTCTGTCTGTTTTAGGAGCTCTTCCCCGACCATCTGCGCCAGTGCTCCGGCCACCGAAGCCATCGGGCCGACTCCCGCGGCATATCCCGCTGCGCACATTTCTGCGACGATATACGGCGCATTCGCTGAAGCGGGAACAGGTACTAAGCTGGCTTTAAAATCAGGATGCTCTTCAATATATTTTTCGATTTGCGCCCTGTATTTGCGAACAGCAGACAGCGCCTCGCGCTCGAGGTTTTTGCCCGCTCCTATCATCAGATCCGTCTCTCCGACGCAAACCTGAAAAAATTCAAGGTTTATTCCTTTAAAAAGATTCCTGTATTTCCTTTTACTGTACATTTTCACCGCAAGACCGGATCATCACTCTCCGTTGTCCGTTATGTTCATCACATTTATGGGGCATGCTTTTACGCAAAGGCCGCAAATAAGGCACTTTTCTCTGTCAAAGGTAAGACTCCAGTCAGTTTTATCCATGACAAGCGCACCCGATGGGCAAACAGCAGTGCATGCTCCGCAATGTATGCATTTGTCAGCTTCCCATATGATATTTTTATTAAATATCCTTACATCCACTCCAAGCCCTCGTATAAACTCAAGACCTTGTTCTATATTCTCTTGCTCTCCGGCTAAGTCGGCGACGAGAGTCCCTATTTTGTTGAGGGAAATGTCTGCATTAAGAATGTTTACCATAAGATCGTAGTCTTTGACAAGGTGGTATGTCACCGGTATGGTTATGTCATTTGCAGAAAAACGCATGGTAACCTTGATTTTATTCATTGCTGTTTCCCCTTATTTCGAGTTTATTGACGGTATTGTGCCTTGGCAATCCCGCAACTGGCTGTGTCAGAGTGAACTCACCCTTTTTTACCTCTTCCTTCAGCAGCGCCGCGATTTCCCTTGCGACTTTCAGACTTGAAAGAGGCGATGTCTGGACTCTTCTGCCTTTCAATTCAACTGAGCCGCTTCTGAGCTCGGCATAAGAAACTCTGCGGATGACCCCCTCATGCCCGCTTTTGTCGACTATGTCAGTAAATATCTCGCTGTCTTTCACAGCTGTTTTCCTGATCATGTCCTCGTCAAGGATCGGTATCGGTATACCCACTCCCATAAACATCGAGATCCCGTAATTTTGGTAAACTGCGGCTTTAATAAACCTTGTGCTCATCTGCTTGATGTCTCCGATAAGAGCCAGCGTGCCCGCGAGTGAAATCGGCACTCCGTTTTCTCCTCGTTCCTGGTCCGGATTGTGCTGAGTCCCCTCCCATGCCACATATCCCTGAGCCCCTCCGAGGAAAACACGTGTGCCTATGCCTATCGTGCGATACTCGGGATCATTGATAAGAGGACTGAGACACCCCGCGGTGCAATAAGTAACATTCCCTCCGTTGGGAAGCAGCGTGCCCATATATGTATAAATGATCCTGTCGGACATGTTGCATGCGGCAGGATAGTTCTGATAAGCATTTCGCGGATTGAACATGTATGCCTGGTTAATATTGCTTTTATTTATGGTCGTTGATATTTCTTTTCTGGGATAACAGTCGGTTCCATACGATTCCGCATAAAGATTTATGTCTTTCCCCGCTATGAGATCTTCAATGACGTGAGCTCCGCCGTATTCCATGCCCCTGGTCTTTGAGAGCTCTGTTGCGCCGATATATGAATCGACAGCGGCGAGACCTGCGAAAGCAGGAACATCATTCAGCCAGACGCGCGTCATCCTTATCGGAGGCGTTGAATGACCGAAATTTATGAACATCCCTGTCGAGCACATTGCTCCGAAGGTTCCTGTTGTTACGACATCGACCTCTTCAGCAGCCTTTTTGGGACCCATTTCATCGACGATTCCTATGACTTCCTCGGCCGTTACGACAACCGCTATGCCCTTTTTTATTTTCTCGTTTATTTCTTCTAGACTCTTGTGCGCCATGAGCGACCTCACTGTCGGATTTGTTTTGTTATATTATAATCCCCGGAAGTCGATTTATCAACTTAACAGGGTTATTTACCCGTAAATTTACCGAATATTTTGTCCCTGTGCCTGTTCAGGAGCAGTAAAAGAGGGTATCCGAGTCCATAGCATGAAATCGTCTGACCGGCAAAAATGTATAGCATCGTCATGAGAAGAGGCGCTTTTGTAATGTAATTCAGCATCAGTCCGATCACGACGGCGTTTACAAGAACCGGAGGAAGCGGTACAAGCCACTTCTTTCGGATATGCCTTGACATCACTGCTGCTATAAGCGTTGCGAAGCTCCCAGCTATTATATCCGGCAGTCCGTTGGGACCGAGAATATTGGCCGCAAAACAACCGACAAACAATCCGGGTATAGCGGCAGGAGTAAAAAACGGAAGTATCGTGAGCGCTTCCGACACCCTTATCTGCAGCTGGCCATAACTTATGGGAGCCATTAAATATGTGAGGGCTGCATACATGGCTGCTATTATGGCAGCCTGGGTTATGTACACGGTTTTTTTCAACATATCCTCCCTGTTTTAATTGCTGTCAATAATTCTTCTTGTCTGCTCGACCAAATATTGATTTGTATATAAATCAAAGTACATGCCTTTTTTATTTATGAGTTCCTCATGCGTCCCTGCCTCGACTACTTCCCCGTCATGCAGGACCAATATCCTGTGAGCGTTTCGGATGGTTGACAGTCTGTGCGCTATGACGAAGCTTGTCCTGTTATCGAGAACTGTTTTTATTGCATTTTGGATCGCCTGTTCAGTTTCTGTGTCGATCGAAGAAGTTGCCTCGTCGAGCACAAAAATCGCAGGACTTCCTATCACCGCGCGGGCGAAGGATACAAGCTGCTTTTGCCCTGTTGAAAGCCTGTTTCCGTTTTCACCCACCTCGGTTTCATAGCCGTTTTCAAGTTTCAATATAAATTCATGCGCGCTGACTGCCTTTGCTGAATTTATGACCTCTTCGTCGCTTGCATCGAGATTTCCGTATCGTATATTTTCCATTACCGTGCCGCTGAATAAATGCGGTGTCTGCAGCACATAGCCGAGCGCGGACTGAAGCCATCCCTGAGAACGCTCTTTGTAGTCGACCCCGTCTATCAGGATCCTTCCTGCTGTAGGTTCGTAAAACCTGCAGGCAAGATTTACGATAGTTGTTTTCCCCGCTCCCGTTTCCCCGACCAGCGCTATATTTTCACCCGGACGGACATCCAGGTTGAAATTTTTAAGTACTTTTTCACCGTTGCTGTATTCAAATGTGACATTTTCAAATGTGACACGGCCCTTTATGTCCGGCCAGTTTTTTTTGCGCGGTTTAAAGAAATCTCCGTATGCTGAGACTATCTTATCGCTGTCGGTTACATCCGGTTTTGTGTCCACAAGCGAAAGGACTCTTTCTCCGGAAGCCTGCGCATACTGCATTTCCGCAAACAATCTGGTGACATCTTTTACCGGTTCAAAAAACCATATCGCATAGTTTATAAATGCGACCAAAGTTCCGTATGTTATTGTGCCCGCAATGACCTTGCTTCCTCCTGACCAAAGAGCGATACCTATCCCGATGCTCCCCAGGACAAGCACTATCGGCACGTAAACGGCTGAAATGAGTGCGGCCTTATTCGAAAACTTGTACATGTTTCCAGTCAGCTCTTTAAACTCGGAGATATTCTGTTCCTCGCGGGCAAGCGTTTTTGTGGTCGTCGCACCCATCAGGCCTTCACTGAAAGCTCCTGTGATTTTGGAGTTGGTCTTTCTTACCTGTCTGTACGCTTTCAGAATTTTTCTCTGGAAGTAGACGCTTATTACGGCCAGCGGCGGTATTACCGACAGCGTCACAAGCGCAAGCTTCCAGTTCATAACAAACATAACCCCTATGATCGCTGTCATGACCGCAGTTGCCCATACAAGGTTTACCGACCCCCATGCTATTATTTCACCGAGTCGTTGCACATCGGAAGTCAAACGAGCAATTATCCATCCTGCCGGAGTTTTATCGTAATATGAAAGAGAAAGCTCCTGAAGGCGTTTAAATGCGCTGCTCCTGATATCTGCGCATACAAAGGTTTCTATCTTTCCCGCTGCCCGAATGAAAATATAAACGTTTATGCCCTGGAAAATTCCCAAAAGTACAAATGCTATCGCGAAAGGAATCATTCCTTCAGTTGTTTTCGGAATAATGAAGCGGTCAACCGCATATTTTGTAAACAACGGAAAAATAACGTCCGCAGCCGCCATAATAATCATTTCAGCAATGAGAATGATCAAAAATTTGCGGTGCGGCAAGGTAAATTTCAACACCTTTTTCCAAAGCCCAAAATCCAGATGCCTGGAATATTCTTCCTCTTCAAAAATACTCATATATATCTCTCTTTCCTTGCTTTCTCTACCTCATGCTTGTCTGAAGTTCCCAAATCCTCTGGTACATGCCTTTTTGAGCCACAAGTTCCTGATGGTTCCCTGACTGCGTGATTTTCCCGTTTTCCAGAACCAGTATCAGATCAGCTTGAGACAAGGTCGTTATTCTATGCGAAATTATAAAAGTTGTTACGCGCTTTGTCTTCTCCTGCAGCGCCCTCCTTATTTCGGCATCCGTTCCGGTATCGACTGCGCTTAAAGAGTCGTCGAATATCAAAACCGGGCAATCCCTGATTATACTTCGCGCAATCACTACTCTTTGTTTTTCTCCGCCGGATAAAGTGACGCCGCGTTCTCCTATTTCAGTGTTGTATCCTTTTTCAAATCCTTTGATCGCATTGTGAATAGATACTATCTTCGCTACTCTGAAAATCTCCTTGTCAGAAGCATTCGGCTTAGACAGCGCAATATTCTCCTTAATGGTTTTAGAAAAAAGAAACGGATCCTGCAGTATCAGTCCGATTTTTTGCCTCAGCCATTTCTTGTCGATGTCCTTTAATTCCGCACCGTCAATCTTAATGCTCCCTTCCTGGTAGTCATAGAGTCTCTGAAGCAGCAGGATCAAGGTCGATTTGCCTGAGCCCGTTGGTCCGAGGATGGCTACCGTCTGCCCCTCCTTAACACTGAATGTAACGTCATCAAGCACTTTCCCGCTGTTTTCATAGCCGAACGAAACATTTTTAAATTCTATATTTCCCTTGATTTCAGGTTTAAGTCCGCTGTCAGTCATTTCTTCGACAGGCTCCGAGAGCACCTCGTGTATCCTTTCAAGCGAAACAGTCATTTTGCCCATATCCGCAAAAATTCTTCCAAGCTGGCGAATAGGCCAGATAAGCATAGACTCGTAAGCCGCGAACACAAAGAATGTACCCAGCGAGATATGTCCGACTGCCGCCATATATATCCCCAGGATACTTACGACTGAAAGCTGCAAAGTGCAGAGCAGATCTGACATTGACCAGAAAAATGCAAATACGGTGTTCAATTTATATGACAGGTTCCTGAACGTATTGTTTTTTTCACTGAATTTTTCATATTCAAACCCTTGCCTTGCAAAAGCGCGAACCACCCTGACACCGGTGATATTTTCCTGAAGCACCGCAGAAAGGCTTCCCTCCGCTTCGTCGCTTTCCTTAAAAAGCTTCCTGACTTTAACAAAAAAGATAAACGAAAAGAGCATTATTACAGGGAAAAGAGCCATTGAAACAAGTGAAAGAGTTGTATTGAGCGTCATAGTTATGCTTATGATTATGATCGCCAGAAAAAGCACATGCCCGACTTCGATAAGCTGAACGCCCATAAAGCGCCTGACCGTTTCGACATCTGATGAGCAACGCTGTACAAGGTCGCCTGTTTGTGCCTTTATATAATAATTGTACGGAAGCCGGTGCAGCTTTTCGTAGAGGCTGTTTCTGATATTCAGCGATATGCTTTCCGATGCCCTGGCCAGATATTTTGATTTAATAAATGCCGCCATCCCATTCAAGGCAGCTAAAATAACAAGAACGATCGTCAATATCCAGATCTTTGAGGAAAGTGCCTCAGTTCCGCCAATATTTTTTATGATGCCTAAAAACCATGATGGCAGATCAGCGGGCATTCCTCCAATGACCGTGTCCATGGTGAACCTTATGACCAGCGGAGAAACAAGCGCAAAAACATCAGCAAGCATTACAGCCGTAAATGCGACCGAATATTTGAGTTTATTGCCTTTTAAAAGGCCTGTAAATAATTTGAATTTGCTTGTCATATGTTGCCTCTTTCCCACATCATTCAGTATATAATATTACAACAATTCAGCGGTGTCTATAATAATCCTTTTTCGGCAAAACTCACGTATATTTCTCCCGCTACGATAATATGGTCATTGACCTTTACCGAAATCGGCTCAAGCGCCGCCTTTATCCTCCGGGTCACCTCGATATCTGCACCCGAAGGCGTTAGACTTCCACCGGGATGGTTATGCGCGAGTATGACGCTGTTTGCCTGATGCCTGAGCGCAGCCTCGACGATGAGTCTCGGATAAACCGGCGCTTCGTTGAGCGTGCCCTCGTGCACAAGCACCGCATGGTTTACTTTGTTTTGTGAGTCGAGGCAAATGGTATAGAATGCTTCGTATTTTCTTCCCGCAAATAGTGTCACGGAATAGCTGCCGGCTTTATGAGATGAGTCCAGGACGGGTTTGTCGCCCCATTTCCTGTTGGTATATCTTCTGCATAAAGACGGAACCAGTGACAGAAGAAGAGAAGTGCTTGAGGAGACTTTGCATTTCCTTTTTATATCCTCCGGATCAGCCTCGAATACCCCCGATATGGATCCGAATTCATTTATCAAACTATGCGCCAGCTCATTCGTATCCTTTCTGGGTATACAGTAAAACAGGAGCAATTCAAGCACCTGATGATCCTCGAAAGCGTCAAGACCCTCGGTCAAAAACCTTGCCTTCACCCTTTCCCTGTGTCCCGAATGAGGCTGTTTTTTCATAAGCTCCTCTTGGAAAAAAGAAATATACATATTATACCATTTTTACTAGATATAACAAGTCCGTTTTCTTTGTTCAATTACTGAACATTATCAAAGGGAAGATTTTGGGTATTTGCAAAACTTAAGGACATTTACGGGCCTATTTAGGTCTTACATAGGTCTTTTTAAGGCTTTTCGGGCATTTCAGGGCCTTTATTGGCATTAAAGCGTCTTGGCAGTCATTTGCTCACAGCATCTTCAATTACTTTTACGACCTTTTCTAAGCTGTTAGAAGAGGCGGCCTTTTTCATATTTTCAATATATTCTTCTTTTCGCTTGTAAACATCCCTGATCGCGGATACCAGTTTTGTTCCTGTAAGTGTTTCCTCATTGAGAATATAGCTGAAACCCGCCCTCTCAAATGACTCCGCGTTCAATATCTGATCTCCCCTGCTCGCCTTGAGTGTCAGCGGCACCAGGATATTTGGTTTCTTAAGCTCAGCCAGTTCAAAAAGCACCGTTGCGCCGGCCCTTGAAATGACCAAATCCGACATTGCGTAAAGGTCTGCAAGCTCTTCTCCCGCATATTCAAACTGTTTATAATCTTCCGTAAAGCCGATTCCGGTATCGATGCCACCATTACCGCATATGTGGCAGATCCTGAATTCTCCGGTTATTTCCTTAAGTGAGCTTCTTATCTGGTCATTCAGAAATTTTGAACCCCTGCTCCCTCCGATTATCAGAATAACAGGTTTATTTTCATCGAATCCGCATAGTTGCAGTCCTTTGAGCGCATCTCCGCGAAGAAGCTCTTCTCTGACAGGCAATCCCGTGTAAACCGACTTTTTGGGATCCAGGTGTTTTCCGGTTTCAGGAAACGAATAGCATATTTTTTTCGCGAAAGGCAGACTGAGCTTATTGGCTAGACCCGGAGTGATATCGGACTCATGAATGACAATCGGAATCTTTTTGGAAGCTGCCGCCCATACCACTGGGGCTGAAACAAACCCGCCCTTGCTGAAAATCGCGTCGGGCTTGAGCTGCCTGATGATTTTCAATGCCTGAAAGTATCCATTGATTATTCGTCCTATGTCAGAAATATTTTTAAAATCGCTGTAACGCCTGAGTTTTCCGGCAGAAATAGGATAATAGCTTATCCCGGCTTCTTGTACCAGTCTCTTTTCGATCCCTTCTTGAGTGCCGATATATGAAAGCTCGTATCCTCTGTTTTTCAATAAGGGAACAAGCGCCAGATTAGGTGTGACATGTCCCGCGGTGCCTC
>JAQVNH010000196.1 GCA_028703215.1 Eubacteriales bacterium | reverse complement strand
GCGTATGTATATGCTTTGCCCTATGAAATATACGAAAAATATCAGGTGAGAAAATACGGATTTCATGGGACATCTCACAAATATGTTGCAAACAGAGCCGCAGAGATGCTCGATATTCCGATAGAAAAACTCAAGATAATAACCTGTCATCTCGGCAACGGAGCCAGCATCTGCGCCGTTAAATTCGGAAAATCAGTAGACACGAGCATGGGATTCACACCTCTGTCGGGACTCGCGATGGGTACAAGAAGCGGGACCATAGATCCCGCAGTTGTGCAATTTCTCATGGAAAAGGAAAAGATGACCATAAACGAGGTGAATGAATACCTGAACACAAAGTCCGGAGTGCTTGGGATATCAGGGATAAGCAGTGATTTCCGCGATGTGAGGGCGGCTGCGGACGAAGGAAACGAGAGGGCGCATCTTGCCATAAAGATTTTCTGCTACAGGGTCAAGAAATACATCGCAGAGTATGCCGGAGTTATGAACGGAGTCGATGCGATAGTGTTTACAGCCGGGATCGGTGAAAATGATCCGACAGTGAGAAAAATAATCACGACAGGTTTTGAATTTCTTGGATTGGATATAGACAATGAAAAGAATAAATGCCACGGGGTGGAGAGGGATATCAGTTCTGCAGGTTCAAAGGTCAAAACTCTTATTGTCCCGACGAACGAAGAGCTTGCAATAGCTCGGGAAACGATCAGGATACTGGGCATAAATTAATGTGAAGCAAGTTTTGAAAACAAATATACGAAGCATATGCAAACGGAGAGCGCAGCTTATAATGAAGCTGCGTTTGCATTTAAAAGGCATCGATGACCTGTTTGCGTTTATGAGGCTGACATTTCCGCTGAAGATATATTCAAAAACATTATCGCCGAGTCAATAACCATGCCAGTATACAGTTATTGTAAAAATTCACTTCAAGATATACACTATATGACAGAATTAGAAGGGAGAGATTCTCCTGTGGATCGCAAGACCCTGGAAAAACTTGAATTCAATAAAATAATCCTGAAATTGAAGGAGTTCACGTCATCTGTGACCGGCGGAGAATTAGCTGAAGCTTTAAGTCCTTCCGCGGACATTTCTGAAATCGTTTGGATGCAGAAGGAAACGAGCGATGCGCTCATGCTTTCCGTAAAAAGAGGAATACCTCCGCTTGGAGGAATAAGAGACATCAGATCAAGTTTAAAGAGAGCCGAGATCTCAGCGTCACTCAATCCGGGAGAACTTTTGAATGTTGCAGATGTTCTGCGCGTATCGCGTTCTCTGAAAAAATACACGGGAGATGATTCGGGAACGGTCGAAGGCAATTATGTGGCGGAGTATATCAGAGGCCTTGCCGAAAACAGGATATTGGAAGACCGTATAAACAGCGCGATCATCAGTCCTGAGGAAATATCGGACAGCGCAAGTACCACGCTGAATAACATCAGAAGAAAGATAAAAAATCTTCAAGGCACTATCAAAGACACGCTTGACGGCATGGTGAGGTCGCAAAGCGTCAAAAAATATATACAGGAAGCCATAGTAACAATAAGAGAAGACAGGTATGTGATACCTGTCAAAGCCGAGTATAAAAACGAAGTCCACGGACTTGTCCACGACTCGTCTGCAAGCGGCGCGACGCTTTTTATTGAGCCGATGGCAGTTGTTGAGGCGAATAACGAAATCAAGGAACAAAAGATCAAGGAAAAAGCTGAGATCGAAAGGATCCTTTCAGAGCTGACACAAAGTGTTATTGAAATGCTTGACGCCCTTAAAGAAAATATTCGCTTGCTGGCCAGGATCGACTTTGCTTTTGCGAAGTCAAAACTTAGCGCGGAATACAGGTGCACAAGCCCGAATCTCAACAGTGAGGGAAGGGTCATTATTAAAAAAGGTCGTCACCCGCTGCTTGATAAAAAGACTGTTGTTCCGATAGATTTTTGGATAGGGACCGACTTTAGATCCCTTATACTTACAGGGCCCAACACAGGGGGGAAAACTGTAACCCTTAAGACAGTAGGGCTTTTTGTGCTTATGGCTCAGGCAGGGCTACATGTTCCGGCAAATGACGGCACGGAGATAAGCGTATTTCAAAAGGTTTTCGCCGATATCGGAGATGAACAAAGCATCGAGCAAAGTCTGAGCACTTTTTCATCTCACATGACTAACATTGTCAGAATACTTGCAAATGCTGATGAACATTCTCTTGTGCTGCTTGATGAGCTCGGAGCCGGAACTGATCCGACGGAGGGCGCGGCGCTTGCAATGTCAATAATAGAGAACCTCTGCAACAGAGGAGCGATAACGGTTGCAACAACTCATTACAGCGAGCTGAAAATATATGCGCTGACGACACCGGGCATCGAGAATGCTTCGTGCGAATTTGATGTAGATACCTTGAGCCCGAAATTCACTCTTCTGATAGGTGTTCCGGGGAAAAGCAATGCATTTGCGATATCCGCAAGACTCGGCCTTCAAAACGATATTCTTGAAAGGGCGAATCAATTTTTAAAGGGAGAAGACATCAGGTTTGAAGACGTTCTTAAAACAATGGATGGAAATAGAAGGGCGTCCGAGCAGGCGAGAATAGAGGCCGAAAAGCTTAAAATTGAGGCAAAAGAGCTCAGTGGCAA
>JAQVNH010000195.1 GCA_028703215.1 Eubacteriales bacterium | reverse complement strand
CAAACCCGTCCTTGCATTTGTTATTTGCCCGGCTTATTGCCTGTTTCTTGTCACTTCGAAAACACCGCTTGTCTTTTTCAGCCTTTTGATAAGCAAATCCAGCTTGTCAGTATCGGTCAATTCAACCGTCAGGTTCATTATCGCGACCTGATCACGCGTTGTCCTTGCATTTATACTCTTAAGAGGGATCTTCAGATCTCCGATAGCATTC
Organism: Eubacteriales bacterium; assembly: GCA_028703215.1. Taxonomy (GTDB): domain Bacteria; phylum Bacillota; class Clostridia; order Acetivibrionales; family STF1-152; genus STF1-152. The sequence continues at coordinate 2,458 of JAQVNH010000195.1, read as the reverse complement.
GAAACCTCCATAAAAAGACCTATCCTGTCATTTGCCAGGACGGTGATGTCTGCGTTATAGGCGACATTGCTTGCGGTATGCCATTTTACATCGATAAGCCGGTCATTGTCTTTTATAAGATTTCCGACATTCGTGCAGTCCGAGCGGTGCACTGATACTCCTCTGCCTCTGGTTATGTAACCAACGATCTGATCCCCGGGGACCGGGTTGCAGCATTTTGAAAGCCTGACAAGGCAATTATCGATGCCTTTGACGACTATGCCGCTTTCCGGGACATTCTGGCGATCACGCTGGGTTTTTTTAGAGCTTTCCTTTTCTTCGGCTTTTTCAACCGGATCCTGCCCTGTCGCTTTTCTGTAATCTTCTTTTAATCTTGAAATTATCTTGTTTGCTGTGATAGATCCAAATCCTATTGCCGCGTAAAGATCGTCCTGAGTGTGAAAATTATATTTTTTTATTACTTTATCTACCCATTCTTCTTTAAAAAGCTCGCTGTATTCGTACCCATGCTTTTTAAGTTCCCTTGCCACGCTCTCCTTGCCCCGGGCGATGTTTTCGTCCTTTTTTTCACGTTTGAACCACTGGTTTATTTTGTTCTTCGCCTCGGAACTCTTAACGATCTTCACCCAGTCCCTGCTTGGACCTCTCGAAGCCGAGGAAGTCATTATTTCAATTATATCCCCATTTGAAAGTTCATAGCCGAGGGGTACTATTTTCCCATTCGCCTTTGCTCCGATCATCCGGTTTCCGACAGCGCTGTGAATGGAGTATGCAAAATCGATGGGAGTTGATCCCGCGGGAAGATTTATGACATCTCCCTTTGGAGTGAAAACAAAAACCTCGTCTGTAAAAAGATCTACTTTAAGTGTTTCCATAAACTCGTCTGCGTCAGGCATCTCTTTCTGCCAGTCAAGCATTTGTCTCAGCCAGGCAAGCTTAGTGTCAAGGTTAGTTGGTGTTCCGCCGCCTTCCTTATACTTCCAGTGTGCCGCTATGCCTGTTTCTGCAACTTTGTGCATATCCCATGTTCTGATTTGGACCTCAAATGGCGAGCCGTGTTCTCCCATTAGCGTCGTGTGGAGGGATTGATACATATTTGGTTTAGGCATCGCGATATAATCTTTGAATCTGCCCGGTATCGGTATGTACATCTCGTGCATCAGCCCGAGCACTGAGTAGCAGTCTTTCACGGTGTCGACAATGATCCTGATTGCAAAAATATCGTAAATCTGATCCAGGGATTTATTCTGATTTTTCATCTTTTTGTAAATGCTGTAGAAATTTTTCGGTCTTCCTTCGATCCTGCATTCTATCCCGAGTTCAGTGATCCTCTTTCCGACACTGTCTTTGATACGCTGGATGAACTGCTCGCGTTGTTTCCTTTTTTGAGAAATTCCTTCAACAAGGCTATAGTACACCTTGGGTTCAAGGTATCTGAGGCTCAGATCTTCAAGCTCCCATTTGATTCTGTAAATACCAAGTCTATGTGCGATAGGCGCATATATTTCAAGGGATTCCCTGGCTTTCTCCAACTGCTTTTCGGGAGCGAGGTACTGCAATGTCCTCATGTTGTGAAGTCTATCAGCCAACTTTATCATTATGACCCTGATATCCTTCGCCATATAAATGAACATCTTCCTGAGGTTTTCAGCCTGTTGTTCCTTTTTGGAAGTATAGCTGAGCTGACCGAGCTTTGTAACACCGTCAACCAGCTGAGCCACCTCTTCTCCAAAGTCCTCCTTTATATTTTCGATCGTATAGTTTGTGTCTTCGACAATGTCGTGGAGAAGAGACGCGATTATTGAAACACAATCCATTTCCAGTTCTGACAGAATGATAGCAACGGCATCAGGATGTATAAAAAAAGGCTCTCCGGATTCCCTATGCTGCCCTTCGTGGGCGCGCCGGGAGAGATCGAAAGCCTTTTCAAGCATTTCAATATTACAGTTTGGATTATAACGGACAACTTTTTCCCTGAGCTCCTTAAAACTGTAATTCATGCCTGCCACCTAAAATTTAATTACCGACTCGATTTTATACCCCTCCAGATTCTTTCTCCCATCAAGATATGAAAGCTCGACAAAATATAAAATACCCGCCACCACGCCGTTTAATCTTTCAACAAGCTCGATATTGCTTCTGCTTGTTCCGCCCGTGGCAAGAAGGTCGTCTACTATCACAACTCGCTGTCCGGGCATTACAGCATCCTCATGTATCTCTAATATATCCGAGCCGTATTCGAGCTTGTATTCCGCGCAAATAGATTTATACGGAAGCTTGCCCTTTTTCCTGATCGGAACGAATCCCTTGCCCATGGCATAAGCAAGTGATGCGCCGAATATAAATCCTCTTGCTTCGGAACCGATTATCAAATCAAAATTACCAAAAGAAGAGAGTTTTTTCTTCATTTCGTCCAAAGCCTGGCTGAAAGCCTTTGCATAGATCGGAAGAGCACACG
>JAQVNH010000022.1 GCA_028703215.1 Eubacteriales bacterium | reverse complement strand
AATCATAGCCATAAACCAAAACCCGGACGCGCCGATCTTCAAAATCTCCACTTACGGGTTAGTAAGAGATGTTCTGGAAATACTTCCCTTATTGATAAAGGAATTCAGAGTCAGACTTGCGTAAAATCATATTCCGCTCAACATAAACGGACCATTTATGTGTGCAATTCTATATTTGCCTATTATGTTTATCTATGATATTTTCTATGACCTCCTGCCTGAAACCTCTGTAAGCCAGGAAATTATATATTTTTTTCTACACGTTTAAATCACTGCAGTTGAACTTGCTGAATTTTTTTGCGACTAAAGTTTCGGCGATGGACAAGTCGTCCAGCCGGCATTCGCTCAGAGCATTTTGCGCGGTATCTCTTGAGATGCCTTTAGACACGAGCTCTTTTTTAATTAGCTCTTTGGACTTCGGATTGAGCTTGATCTTGTCTAAAATATATTTTCGCGCATATTCCCTGTCGTCAAGATAGCCAAGTGATCTTAATTCGTCGGCTGCTTCCTGTGCCGTATGCTCTTCATAGCCTTTCGAAATAAGTTTTTTAAATACTTCTTTCTCTGTTCTGATCCTTGAAGCGGCAAATCTTAATCCTTCTTTTTTTGCATCGGCAAGCATCTGCCTGTTTTTTATCTCTGTTATCTCGGCTTCCGTTATCTCAGTTTTTTCATAAAGATTATATTTCATGAAGAGTTCATCTGATATATCAAAAGAGTACTCGTCATTTATATATATCATGCGAACATTGCTGCGCTTGTGTCTTTTTTCAACGGAGGATATTTTCATGACTGTCACCGGTTATTTGTCTGTATCTTCGGGGACATCATCATATTTTGCGTCCGAAGGCTTCAGATTATATTTCTCCCTTATCCTGTTTTCAACTTCCTTTGCAATGCTGGGATTCGCTCTCAAAAACTCCTTTGCATTTTCTCTTCCCTGACCTATTTTTTGACCGTTATAAGAATACCAGGATCCGCTTTTTTCTATGATGTCGCATTCAGCGCCTACATCCAAAATACTTCCTTCCTTCGATATTCCTTTTCCGTACATTATGTCAAACTCGGCATCCCTGAAAGGCGCGGCGACTTTGTTTTTAACAACTTTGGCTCTTGTCCTGTTGCCGATCATGCTGTCTCCCTGCTTTAATGTTTCGATTTTTCTGATGTCAAGCCTCACGCTGGCATAAAACTTGAGAGCGCGTCCTCCGGGGGTTGTTTCCGGATTGCCAAACATTATCCCAACCTTTTCCCTCAGCTGGTTTATGAATATCGCGGTTGTTCTGGATTTGCTGATGACTCCTGCAAGCTTGCGGAGAGCCTGAGACATAAGCCGGGCCTGCAATGCCACATGAGAATCCCCCATTTCTCCGTCTATCTCGGCTTTTGGAACAAGCGCGGCGACAGAATCCAATACAATGACATCTATTGCGCCGCTTCTTACAAGTGCTTCCGTTATCTCCAGCGCCTGTTCACCGGTGTCGGGCTGGGATACAATAAGATTGTCGATATCCACTCCGAGATTTTTTGCGTACTGCGGATCGAGAGCGTGCTCTGCATCAATAAACGCAGCTTCTCCACCCGCTTTTTGCGCTTCTGATATGATATGCAGAGCTACAGTGGTCTTACCTGAAGACTCGGGTCCGAAAATTTCGACTATACGCCCCCTCGGCACACCGCCAACACCAAGCGCGACATCTAATCCGACAGCTCCTGTTGGTATAACTGCTATATCAAGACGCATATTCCCTCCAAGCTTCATTATGGCTCCTTTTCCGAATTGCTTTTCTATTTGTCCCAACGCCATTTCAAGAGCTTTTTTCTTTTCCAGCATTTGAGAACCCCCTTCACGATAATCGAACGTATGTTCTTATATAAGTTTACATTAATGTTCGTTTGTTGTCAACAAATATTTGAAATATTTTCCATTATTACTAATAATTTTTCTAATTATTTATTTTCTTTTAAGTATCGATCTCAGCTTGCTCTTAAAAGAATTAAATACATCAATGGCTTCCTCGGCTTTCATGAGTATCATCGCTCCGAAATAAACAAATATTCCAACGGCTGCGTTTATTCCGAGAACGAGTAATTCATGCAGTTTTACCTTGATTATATCTCCTGCCTGCGCGGCCTCATAATTCAACATTGCTCCGTTGAGATTCAATACATGATTTAATAATAAGATCGCCGCCGACATAAGAATAGCTGAAACAATTGCCTTGATCGAAAATCTGAGGAAATTTCCAAGACCAAGTCCGTTCACTTTTTTATTTATCAAAAAGAACAGCAATACCGCGTTGACGACTCCCGCAATTGAAAATGACAGGGCCATCCCGCCTGCCCCAAGGTCTGTGAAACGATATAATAAATATGCCCCGCCGATATTGATAAGTATTTCAATGATCCCCGTAAATAGAGGTGTTTTTGTATCATTAACGGCGTAAAACGCTCTTATCAATATAGTCAGCAAAGAATGTGCCAGAAGTGCAACAGTAAAGAAAATCAAAATCCTCTGCGCTGTCGCCATAGATCCCGAATCAAACTTTGCTGAAAACTTAAAAAATTCGATCAGCGGTTTTGCAAGCACGGCAAGCGCGGCGGCGGAAGGTACCGTGAGAAGCATTACGGTATTTAAGCCTTTGATAAGTATCCTTTTAAACTCGTCTAATTTGTCTGCCGCATAGTGCTCCGAGAGTGTGGGAAGCATGGCTATACCCATTCCCTGGGCGAATATCCCGTAAGGCGTCTGCCATATCCTGTCTGCTATATTCAGCGCAACCACCGATCCGGCGGGATAAAGAGTCGTTAACATACTTGTGATGAACACGTTTACCTGCGCTATAGATGATGACAAAAGCGATGGGACGGCAAGCCTGAACATCCTTCTGGAACCCTTATGTCTGTAGTCGATGACGACCCTGTAGTGTTTCATGTTTTTCAAAGCGAAAGCAAGCTGAAACAGGAAATACGCAAGAGCGCTGCAAAGAACTCCGACAGCTATTGCCTGAATACTTATCCTGCTGAGAAAAATAATGCTGAAAGCGCATAAAACATTATAAAGGGAAGGACCGTAAGCTGCTGCGGAAAACCTGTGATATGCGTTGAGTATTCCGTTTACCATACCGGCAAGCATCATTATGCCAACAGACGGGAGCAGTATCCTCGAAAGGTCCACAATAAGGCTGATCTGAGTTTCCGAGAAGCCGAGCGCAAGCAAAGGAACGATTTGAGGCGCAAATATTATCCCCAGGACAACCAGTGTGAGCATAGCCAGAAACATAGTGTTTACAAAGGTGCTGACAGCTGTCCATCCGTCTTTCTCTTCTTTTTTTGCTATATATCCGGTCAGCACAGGTATCAAAGCCGCAGCGATGGATCCCCCGACAAGAAGGTAAAACATCAGATCGGTGATTTTAAAAGCAAAATCATACGCGTCTCCGAGCTCATTGGATCCAATGACGCTCGGAACAAGCGTCTGCCTGATAAATCCGGTTAACCTGCTTACTACAAGCGCTGTCATTACTACAGCAGCAGCACTGCCGACATTCCTTTTTTCCTGCCGCAATTTTTGCCTCCGGCTTTTAACTAAAGTTTATCTAAATATCGCCATAATTCTCGATCAAATATTTACGAGCCATATTCATGGCATGAAGAGCTGTAACATTCCTTATGCGAGCACGGTCGCCCCAAAGCTGAAGTTTTTGAGAGAACTTGGATTTTCCGTCCGCCAGCGCTATAAAAACAGAGCCCAAAGGCTTTGTTTCCGTTGCTCCCCCCGGGCCTGCTATTCCGGTCACAGACAAGCTGATATCCGACCCTGTCATATTTCTTATCGATACAGCCATTGCCTCGGCCGTTTCAGCACTTACCGAGCCGTATTCCTTCAAGATCTCGTCGCTTACGTTCAATGTCTTTGATTTAACAGTGTTGTTATAGGCCACAACTCCGCCGGTAAAAACCGCAGATACCCCCGGGATACGCGTGATCCTTTCGGATATCATGCCTCCGGTGCATGACTCGGCAATGGAAATCGTGATATTATATTTCTTAAGAAGCCTTACCAGAACTTCCTCCATTTCGGAATTGTCATCGCAATATATATATTCGCCTATGCGGTCATATATTCTATCAAGCAACGGCCGAATGGCGATTTCCGGATCTTCATCCTTATTATATCTTGCAGTTACCCTCAGCATTACCTCTCCCTCTTTCGCATAAGGAGCCAAAGTGGGATTTGACTGACTTTCCACAAGATCGATTATTTTTTCCTCCATTGCAGACTCTCCGATGCCGAAAATCCTGAGATACTTTGAATAGAGATGGGTATCCGTTTTCTTTAACAAGTATGGTATGACAGTTTCATTGAACATCGGGCACATTTCACGCGGAGGTCCGGGAAGGAGTATCACTGTCTTGCCTTCCTTTTCAACTATGCATCCGGGTGCGGTGCCGTTGCTGTTTCTTATTATCGTGCATCCCTCGGGAATATTTGCCTGCTTGAGATTATTTTTCGTCATTGTTCTATTTACTTTTTTAAAATATGAATCCAGTTCCTCGAGAGTCTTCCGGTCTGTGACAAGCTTTATTCCCAAAACTTCAGCGGCTGTTTCCTTTGTCAAATCATCCTTAGTGGGACCCAGTCCACCCGTTGTGATAACCACATCCGATCGTTTAATGGCAACCTCCATTGCTTCTTTCAAACGAAGCGGATTGTCGCCGACGACGCTTTGCCAATATACGCCGATCCCGACTTCCGGAAGCATTGAAGCAATATATTGGGCATTTGTATTGGTTATTTGCCCCATCAGCAGTTCTGTTCCTATCGATAAGATCTCAGCATTCATATAACCACCCGCCGTTTCAATCAAGGATATTGATATCACTACTTAAATATATGACATAACAACATTACGTCAATATGTAATATTATGTATGTTTATTCGGTTCGTATTTATTTTCGTACGCCTCCTGTGGAGTCAAGAGAATAACAGCCTTCCCCCGCAATATCGACAGCGCTTTGTCTGTGTCGCTGAGACGCATTATGACAAGGGCCTTTTGTGAATTCCCGCCGACAAAGGCATACATATACTCAACATCTATGTTATAGCTTTCCAGAATTTCAAGAACGTCCGCCAATCCTCCGGGTTTGTCTTCCACAGCGATAGCGATGACATTTGTCCTGCTCACGGTGTAATCATGAGCTTTCAGGATCTTGATGGCTTTATCCGGGTCGTTTACAATAAGCCTCAATATCCCAAAGTCGGCCGTATCAGCAATCGAAAGCGCGCTGATATTGATCCCGCTGGACGCGAGCAGCCTTGTAACGTCTGCAAGCCTGCCTTTTCTGTTTTCGATAAATATTGATATTTGCTCAATAGGCATATCCGGACCTCCATTTATATGTTTCGTTTATCTATCACTCTCTTTGCCTTTCCTTCGCTTCTTGCTATCGACCTTGGTTCCACGAGTTTTACAGTTGCATTTATTCCCAAAACGTTCATTATTTCGCGCCTTATTCTGTTTTCAATATCCTCGATTTCCCTTACCTGGTCGGAGAATAGTTCCTGAGTCATTTCAACATCGACTTCAAGGATATCCAGATTGTCTTTTCGTTCAATTATCATAATATAATTGGGAGTTGTATCTCCAAAACCGAGCAGCACGCTTTCTATCTGCGACGGAAAAACATTGACGCCTCTTATGATTATCATGTCATCGGTTCTTCCGAGTACCTTGCTCATCCTTACGGATGTTCTTCCGCAGTCGCATCGTCTGTAATCAAGAGAGGATATGTCCCTTGTTCTGTATCGAAGAAGAGGAAGCCCTTCCTTTGATACGGTTGTAAATACCAGTTCTCCTATACTTCCCGGCGGGAGCGCTTTTTGAGTATCCGGGTCTATGATTTCAGGGATGAAATGATCAGACGCGATGTGAAGTCCGCATTTGCATTCACACTCAGAAGCAACACCGGGACCGATTATTTCACTTAACCCGTATATGTCTAAAGCGATTATTCCGAGTCTTTCCTCGATCTCTGACCGCATGCTTTCAGACCATGGCTCCGCGCCAAAAACACCGGCCTTGAGTTTCAAATCACTCTTTTTGATACCCGAGTTTTCCATTTCTTCTGATAAATACATTGCATACGACGGAGTACAGGCAAGAATCGTCGATCCGAAATCTCTCATTATCTGGAGCTGTCTGCTTGTATTTCCGCCGGATACCGGAATAACGGTTGCTCCGATTTTCTCCGCCCCGTAATGCACGCCGAGACCGCCCGTAAAAAGGCCATATCCGTACGCTATATGTATAAAAGAGTTTTTATCCGCTCCGGCGCAGGTCAGAGTCCTGGCCATTACCTCGGCCCATGTGTCAAGATCTTTTTTTGTATATCCTACGACTGTCTGTTTTCCGGTTGTTCCTGACGTCGCATGTATCCTTACGATGTCTGTCATCGGAACCGCGAACATCCCAAAGGGGTAATTATCCCTCAGATCCTGTTTATAAGTAAATGGCAGTTTGCTTAGGTCATCGATTCCGGTGATGTCTTCAGGAACTATCCCCAGCTCCTTCATTTTATTATTATAAAAGGGAACGGCAAAATAAACTCTTTTGACCATATCCCGCAATTTTTCTTCCTGGACCTTTATTAAATTTTCTTCCGTCATGCATTCAAATTCCCTATTCCAGTATCCCATGCTTCAAATCTCCTTTTGACTCGGACTTACCTGCGACAAATGCTTTAATATTAACATCAAGGTATTTCTCCGGGATTATATTTTTCAGCGCGTCAAACCAGGCGGCATCATCAAATTCCAAATAAGCGCTCACAGCTCCGAGCATCACAATATTGGCAGCCTTTGCCAAACCGGAGTTTGTGGCAATCTCATGTGCATTCAGAGAAGCGACATGATATTTTTTACTCAAAGTTTCACAAATATTCTCAGGGTATTTTGCTTTCCCTGCTGCTACCGGCATCGGATCTATCTGCTGATCATTGATGATCATTACGCCGTCTTTTCGCAGATATTTCTCGCTTCTTGAGGCTTCGAGCTGCTCAAAGGCGAGTACTATATCGGCGCTGTTCTCTTCAATAACAGGAGAAAAAATATTCCTGCCTATCTTAACGAATGTTACCACACTCCCGCCCCGCTGAGCCATTCCGTGAATTTCGGAAACTTTGACGTCAAGTCCGCATCCAAGAGCTGCCCTTCCAATAACACAACCGGCCAGAACTGTCCCCTGCCCGCCGACTCCGGCAATTACAATATTTATGTCAGTCATTCGCAGCGCCGTCCTTTCCGATCTTTCCTATTGCATCAAATCTGCACACCTTTACACAAAGCATGCAGCCGACGCACAATGACTCGTTTATATAAATTTTATCCCCTGTTTTCGTAATAGCCGGACAGCCAAGCCTCATACAGGCGTTACAGCTTCTGCATTTTTCGGGAATTATCCGAAGCGGTCCTCCAAACTCAACACCTTTAAGCAGCGCGCAAGGACGCCTTGCGATAATAAGCGACGGCTCGTCAGCATTAAGCTCCTCTTTTAACGTTTTTTCGACCTTGTCAAGGTCGAAGGGATCGACGATCCTGATGCGCTTGAAACCTACAGCAGCGGCTACATTTTCAATGCTGACCCTTGTCGCGGGATCGCCTTTGATATTGAATCCCGATGCGGGATTGTTCTGATGCCCGGTCATACCCGTTATGGAATTGTCCATCACAATAACGGTCGACGTTCCTCCATTGTAGGCAATATCAATTATTCCTGTTATTCCGGAATGTATGAAAGTTGAATCTCCTATGACCGCGACAGTTCTTGCAGCGAAATCCCTCCCGCGCGCCTTTTCCATGCCGTGTGCCATACCTACTCCCGCGCCCATGCAAACGCATGTGTCCATTGCTTCTGCAGGAGGCAGCGCTCCGAGGGAATAGCAGCCGATGTCGCCGATAACATTCAGTTTTAATTTATTGAAAATGTAAAATACTCCCCTGTGCGGACATCCCGGGCACATTACGGGAGGGCGCACCGGCAGGTCTGAAGAAGCCGATTGGCTCTCATCATCTGATTTTCCGTTTACACATTCTTTTATCAGCCTTTTATTATACTCGCCGGTTAGAGGAAGAATTCCCTTGCCTGTCGCCTCAATGCCCAAAGCATGAACATAATCCTCCAAATAAGGATCTAGTTCTTCGATGATATAGAGCTTTTTGACTTTTTGCGCAAATTCCCTTATCTGTCTTTCAGGGAGAGGAAAAACCATACCGAGCTTTTGATAAGAAATATCTTCTCCCAATGCCTCTTTTGCATATTGGTAAGATATTCCGCTTGTAAGCACTCCGATTTCTCCTGAATTCATTTGCATTTGATTTACAGGAGAGCTTTCAGAATATTCTCTCAGTTCGGCAACTCTTTTTTCGACCTCGATATGTCTTGATCTTGCATTTGAAGGGATCATCACATATTTGCGGATATCCTTGACGTAATCTTTCAGCTGATACCCGAATCTTTCATTCGTCTCAACAATACTCCGGGAGTGAGCGATCCGGGTAGATAGACGAACAATGACAGGCGTGTCAAAGTTTTCGCTTATCTCAAACGCCAACTTTACATATTCCTTGCATTCCATGCTGTCTGACGGCTCGAGCATCGGAACCTTTGCCGCCCTTGCGTAATGCCTTGTGTCCTGTTCATTCTGTGAGCTGTGCATCCCGGGATCATCCGCAACTACAATTACCAATCCGCCGTTTATGCCTGTATAGGATACGGTAAAAAGAGGGTCAGCCGCCACGTTGAGTCCCACATGCTTCATTGAGCAGATAGCTCGAGCGCCGGCCAATGATGCGCCTATGGCAACTTCAAGCGCGACCTTCTCATTGGGAGACCATTCGGAATATATTTCTGAATATTTTGCGATATTTTCTGTTATTTCGGTACTTGGGGTCCCGGGATATGCCGCAGCCACTGTACATCCTGCTTCATAAGCGCCTCTGGCGACCGCTTCGTTCCCCAGCATCAGGGTCTTCATCTGTTGTCCTCCGTAATCGAATGTATAGCTAGATATTTTAATACATTCAACATGTAAATGAAAGAATAAATTTTATTTTGCCGCCTCAACAAAAGCCGACTTGATTTTATTTATTGCGGCTGTGATCTTGTCAAGATCCGAAGCATCTGATGTTTTAGCCAGATTCTCCTTGATCGTTTCAGAAAGAGATATGAATTCGAGGCTGAGCCCGTCGATCTTGTTCATCAAATCATGCTTTCTATCGCTGTTTATATGCTGCTCTCTGATCACCACTTCAGTTGTCTCAAGCGGAGTGATTTCAAACAAATCTCCCAACTCAGGGATCTCGGTATCTATTGAATATTCCTCTTTTATGCTCATGCTCAGGCTGTCGAGACTGTCTGCGTCGCCGTGAACCAGAAATACTTTGCGTGGTTTCTGTTTGAATGATCCAAGCCACTCAAGCAATCCGGTTTTATCAGCATGTCCTGAAAATCCGTCTATTGTTTCTATCTGAGCTTTCACAGATATTTCCTCTCCGTAAATATTTACTTTTTTAGCGCCGTCGGCAATTCTGCGCCCCAGAGTTCCTTCTGCCTGATATCCGATAAATAAGACAGTTGCTTCAGGTTTCCATAGATTATGTTTTAAGTGGTGCTTTATCCTGCCGGCTTCGCACATGCCGCTTGCAGAAATTATTATGACGGAGTCTTCTCTGAAATTGAGCGCTTTTGACTCGTCAACAGTTTTTGTGAATCTGAGTCCGGGGAAGTCAAGGGGATTGTCTCCGTTGGCAATGTATGCGCGGGCTTCAGCATCATAGCAATCAAGATTGTTTCTGAATACCTGAGTTGCGGATGTAGCAAGAGGACTGTCCACAAAAACCGGAACGTCAAATATCCTTTTTAATTCCTTGTGATATTTTCCGACATGTTTATTAAGATCATATATTATTTCCTGTGTTCTGCCCACCGCAAATGAGGGGATTATTACATTCCCGCCTCTATCGATGGTCTCTGTCACGATTTTCATGAACCTTTCGACCTTATCGGCAGTATCAAGATGCAGCCGGTTTCCGTAGGTAGACTCCATTATCAGATAATCCGCGCTTTCTATCTTCGCAGGATCTCTTATTATCGGCATGTTTTTATTGCCCAGATCTCCCGAAAATACTACTTTTGTCTGCTTACTTTCATCTTTGATCCATATCTCCAATATTGCTGATCCGAGTATGTGTCCGGCATCATTGAATTTTACGGTTACTTCTTTATTAAGGACAGTCTTCCTGTAATAAGGAATTTTTCTGAAAAGCTTTGTACATTCTATTGCATCTTCTTTTGTATATATCGGCAAAAGAACCTTCTTCCCGGCTCTGTTTCTTTTCCTGTTCATCAATTCGGCATCGGTTTCCTGTATGTGCCCGGAATCCGGAAGCATTATCTCGCAAAGTTCTGCAGTTGCCTTTGTCGATATAATTTCACCTCTGTAGCCGGCTTTATATAATTTTGGAAGTCTTCCGCTGTGATCGATATGCGCGTGCGTAAGCAGGACAAAATCGATTTCATTCACATCAAACGGAAAGGGATCCCTATTCAGACTTTCTTCAACAAGGTATCCCTGAAACATTCCGCAATCCACCAGGAGTTTGGTTTTATTTGTCTCTATCAAATAACATGAGCCCGTGACCGTTTTTGCTGCTCCGAGAAAAGTGATTTTCATAAATAAATCTCCTTAATATTGTCATTAAAAATCAATATTTTTAATTATATC
>JAQVNH010000194.1 GCA_028703215.1 Eubacteriales bacterium | reverse complement strand
TCGCTTGAAGCCCAGCTTATCGTGCTTCCGTGAAGCCCCTCAGCGGGTAATGTCAGATTGCCGGCTATATTATTTTCATACATATTCTCGTTTCGGATGTCCTCAAAATCCAGCGCATTATATGCTTCATTCAGTAATTCAATTTCGGTGGCTTCATTAGGCAGGACTTTTACTGTGAAGCTTCTTGCGACGCTTTCCGTTCCCATCGAAATGGTCACTGAAAGCGCAACTTCAGCCGTTGGTTCGTAATATAGAGGTCTTGAGACTATCCCGTCTTCGGTAATGTTTGAGCTGCTTGAAACCCAGGCAATACTGCTGCCGTTGGCTCCTGTTCCCGGCATAAGCAAATTTGAAACAACCTCATTCCAAGATATGTTTCCGTTCAATATCAAAGTATCGGTCAGCCAGTCGGAGTCCAAACCGACCAGGTCGGCATCATTTATCTTGATTTTTACAATAAAATCCTTGTCTTTGCTGCTGATTCCATTTACCAGATGTGCAGTCAGTATGACTGTCTGATCCCCTTGCGCGGCTGTCGGTCTGACAACAAAACCGGCCGAGGTCAAATAGCCTGTATTTGAGCTTGCCCAACTGATCGTGCTGCCGTTTGCTCCCGTCAAAGGCAAGGTTAGATTACTTCTGACAAAGTCAAGAGACTCATTGCTGCCCAGAATATTTTCAGCAGCCAGCGCACTATAATCCTTGTTGAGCCTGGCTTCATCCGTCTCAACCAAAGAAGCATCCGCCCCGGCATATGCTCCGCCCTGTGCAGAGGCTCTGACTTTGGCAATAACAGGTATCGGAGACGTAAGCGCAGCTGTGAGAAGACCGTTTGCATCCGTTATTCCTGCAGCAGATATTCCATCTGCAGTAATACCTTCCGATGACTCGAATGCTCCGGAATCCGAGGTAAAAAAAACCGGCACACCCTGCACTGCACTGCCCGATGAATCCTTGACAAGAGCAGTTACAAACGACTTGTAGCCGCTGACAATGTCAACGGTTTCAGTTGTAACAGCCACATCTGAAGCGTCCAAATAGAGACCCGTAATAGTCATTTTCGGAAGGTCATATCCTATCGGGAACTTGTCATTCTTGAAGCTCCATTCGTAAATTGCCGCATGGGTACTGAAGGCATCTGCTCCGTTGCCTGTAAACCCCGCATAAACATCCCTTACTAATTGATTATCTGAAGTTTTAAAAACAGAAGTCAAATCCAGGCTTGCTGATATGACAGGAACTAAAGGGTCATCCATGCTTTCGAATACCTGATATATTTCGATTCTTTTTGCCGTGCCGTCATATTGGATCCAAACCTTAAATCGCTGATTTGCTTCAAAATTCCGGCTTGTATATCCAATATCGACATTGTCGTATATTGCTGCCGGAGCAACCGCGATCGGATGCTGATAGTCGCCGTTTAAATACACTGCAATGTGATGCTCCGCATCTGCGCCCTGATATTCGTAGGCGGCCGTTTCACTGTCTCTTTTAGTATCAAACTCAACACTGAAGCCCGGAGATATCGCAGGTGAGCCCATTGAACTTAATTCACCCGTACCCAGTAAAGTTGGAGAATCGGCCTGCAAAGTAAAGGTGAAACCCTCGTCATACCTCATGTACACGGAAGAGATATCAAAGAGAAAATATGTGCTGAATGAAAGGTCATCTGCAAGCTGTATCTTGTCCTTTGTGAAAACGCTTCCCGCTCCCTCTGCGCCGCTGTTGACAGAAAAAAGATGGTAGTTGGACATATATTTATCGCCGAGTGCTGCAGTACCATTGATGCTCACCGAATCGGATACAGTGTCATTTTCCGTATCCTCAAGATCCAGCTGCACGGCCAGGCTTCCCGGCAAGGTTACCACAGATGCGTCGAAGGTTGTTATGTCTGACGCTGCCCCCTTTGTCGCTGTTGCAGTTATAGTGACATCATATGAATCCGGTCCCGAATATGCAGGCCTGTTAACCTTTCCTGTGACGTCGATCAGGCAAATATCGCTTGAAGACCAAGTAAAGCTGCTGCCATTCGGTCCCGATGGCGGAAAGATCAAATCTGTTTGTAGCCAGTCCATGAACGGATAATCATTTAAAATGGAGAAATTTTCATTCAGCCAGGTTTTATCATCCGCAACTGCTTGTTCATCGGCAGACAGCGGTTCCGAACCGGCGGCGTAAGCTTTATGAGTAAATAATTCCGAATTTTCAAAATATTTATTGAAAGGTATGTCGGCAAACAAAAACAGGATCACGAGGGTGAAGCAGATAATCTTCTTACACTTATTCATTTTTGACCCCTTTTCAGGTGATAATGGCTTTTGTCTTTTATTTTTATCCTCTGCTTATTGCAATTCGTTGAAGAAATATAATACCCTCAAGCTTATTGAGCTCAAAGGGTATTATACCACATAACAAATGATTATCGTTGCCTAAAATATTCTTTTGGCACTATGTTTTGTATGAAATTCCAGACTGGATAAACTTCCAATATATACAAGCGAATGCATGCAGCAGGCAAAGATATTTATTTGCCATGAACCCGCCTCCTTATGTCTATTTCACGACCCACTCGTATTCATAGGCAGTCTCTACGGAATTGTTTCCGCCGCCCATACCGATAACAATATAGACTTTATCTCCATTGGCGGAGCCGCTCGGCATTTCTCCGCCTACCGTGGCACTTTCAC
>JAQVNH010000021.1 GCA_028703215.1 Eubacteriales bacterium | reverse complement strand
ACGACAGCAGCGGGAGCTCCAGCAGCGGTCTTGGGGGAATCCTGGGCAGTCTCGGAAGTTTGTTCAAAAAGAAATAAGCAGCGTTTCCGCTGCTTATTGATAATCATCTTAAACTTATTAGTCAGCATCTCCACCGCCGGCGCAAAAATCGCAGGGGTCGTTTCTTTTAGCCTCAAAGGCTTCTTCAAGTGTTCCGGATATCAGAGTGTCTGACCTTGTCAATGACTGGCAATTTGGATCCAAGTGGTAAGATTTTCCCCATCTGGTCCAATATACAATCCCGTCAAAATCGCTGTCTATGGCTTTAGCCTCAGCCTCAGCCTGTGCAATGCTTTCCTCAGTGGGAGGATTATAGTCGATCGAAGTTCCAACTGATCCTATAAATGCGACCGCTGCAATAGCAGCGATTACTTTTTTCATTTTAGGAGATATCTTGTCCGCTTTTAAAAGCAAGAACAACCCAAAAGGAATAAACGCCAGCAGGCAGGCGATAACACCCATTTGGTTCCAGATAAAGCAAACCAGCTTGCTTTTTGATTTACACGGAACTAAGCGATTTGCCTTTTTCCACAAAAGAGACCCGGCAATACAGCAAATAGCGTCTAGCACTATGGCAATTATGGCGAAAGTAGTTTCCGCTATGTTCAGCATGTAGATCGCGGCAACTTCAAAAAGGATAGCCAGCACCCAGAGGACAACAGCGCCGATACGCAGACTGGCAGCGCGCTTGCTTCTGCTTTTAGGCGGTTTTGAAGGTTCGTAATCTGCCGCTTCGGCCGCTTCCTTCTCAAGCACTTCCCTTTCATTTGGATCAACAACTTTTCTTGCCCTTGTTTTCTCGGCTTTTGCTTCAGAGGCGGAAATTATTTTTCTTGTTTTCTTTTCCTCCATGACGATCTCCTCTCACGGTAATAGTTATTAAATTTATGCTTTTGGTAAATATAAACGGGCAATTCCCTAATTTAGAATATTTTAAATGTTTACTGGTTTATGTAATCATTATACTAACTAAATGGGAATTTGCAATAATCCTCGCGCTAAATCCGATTTTTTAAATTCACATCGATTTGTGGATACGGGATCGAAATTCCCTCTTTGTCAAAGCGCTGTTTGGCTTTTTCGATAAGATCAAAATGAACTGTCCAGTAATCCGGAGTATTTACCCAAACTCTGACAGTATACACAATGCCGTTTTCACCATGTTCCGACATTTTTACAAAAGGTTCGGGTTCTTTCAGCGTCAGCAGATGATCTTTGATGATCTCGTTTAATACGCTTATGACCTTGGCGGAGTCTGCTTCATAAGCTGCAGTAAACTTCAGGTCCACTCGCCTTGTGTCTTTCAAGGAGTAATTTATAAGGCTTGCGTTTGAAAGGATCCCGTTTGGGATCCGGACTACCTTGTTGTCGATCGTTACGATATCTGTATACAGGATCCTTACAGCTTCAACCGTTCCTCCGTAGCCGTTAGATTCAATATAATCTCCAACCTTAAACGGTCTTGAAATAAGCAGGAGCAATCCTCCCGCAAAATTTGCCAATGAGCCTTGAAAAGCCAGACCGATTGCCACTGCCGCCGTACCCAGCAGAGTAACAAGCGACGTTGTTTCTATGCCAAGAATATCTATTATCGCCACGATCAGCAAAATCTTCAGCCCAACACCGACCAAGGACTTGAGAAAAGGCTTCAGCGTTGCCTCCAATCTGCCTTTGTCAATCATTTTACCGACTATTTTTATTATCCATTTAATTATCAGCAAACCGCCTATCAGGACAATCAGAGCAAAGGCAATGCTTTTGATTACAGGCATAGCAAGAGTTAAAAAATCCGTCATTATTCAATCCCCCTCATTAAGTATCAAGTATTATTATATATGATTTAGTTCTGTAGAACAAAACTCTTATTCGGCAGGATTTTCGCAGACTCCCACAAAAAGCAGACTGCCGCTTTGTGCCGTGATTCCATATATAAACGGGCGGTCAAGTATCATTTCAGCACGACCTTCCGGCATCGCTGCTCCTGCATATTGGATCTGAGTAAAAGCAGAAGCTTCCACACCATTTTCGTCTACAGCGATATGTGTTTCCTGCAAAACATCAGTAATAAAGGCCGTGTGATCGGTGATCCCTGAAAAATCAGCCGCCGCCGAAAAAGCCGAATTGACGCCAAGGCTTTTTAGCCTATCGGTCAATGGGAGCTTTGTGCTGAAACTGAACTTGGGAATTTTCCATATCACCTCGCCATTAAAGCCTTCTCCGTCCTCAAAGGTCTTCCTCATTTGCTCAGCGGACGAAAGCAGTTCATACGGAGAAACGCCCTCGTCAGGAAGTATGAATACCATTTGACCGGCATTTTTAAGTCCTAGATCAGCGCGTGTGAAATTTTCACCTCTTGCAAAGCGCGCCGATGGAAATGTTTGATTCATAAAATCACAGTTTACATCTTTGCCGTCTGACAGATGGAACAAATCCTCCCCTGTTTCGCTTTTATCAAAGCGGTCGACCCACTGATCATAGAAATATATCGTATTCAATATCGCCAATATTTGCTCGGGGCTTGTTTCTATATCAGGAGAAAGTGTGCCGCTAGTTTGCGCCGATACCCAGTCAGCCATGATTTTTCCTGTTTCTTCCCTCGCAAAATCCACACTGTGTGAGGTTGCGTAAAAATTTTCCGCAGCCCGCTTAACAAAATCATCTTTGAATATTACCGACTCTCCGTTCATATCATTGTCCATCCAAATCGAGTTTGCTATTTTAAGTTTTCCGATTTTATTTTCGAGGTAAAGCAGCCGGTATAAATTTCCGCATTGCTCCGAGAGAATTTGGGCATCAGAAACGCCTAGCAAGTCGAGTAATTCAGCCTCTGTTTCACTATTTGCACCTGAAACTGCAATGGACAATGCATAATAAAGCGACAAGGGCGAGTAATTGATGTTCTTGCCTGCATCCTTCAGAATCAGCGCTCCCGTCTTATACGAAAAGTCATTAAGAGCCTCAATGAATCTGTCATCAACCGGATTTTTATCCCTTATCTCTCTTCGGGTTTCGCTGTCATCGAATGCATATGCCTTGGGATAAATAACATCCAGGATCGCTCCCAATTTTGAATTTTTGTTGTCCTTTCCGGAAATAATTAGACCGATTGCTAACACCAGGGCGATCCCAACTGCGACAGCAGTCAATTTAACCCATGCGCGTGATCTCTTCTTTGATTTTGCCGCCTTTACTTCTTCTAACATCTCATCTCGCACATTGGTTTCAGCATCCAACAATTTTTTCGTCTTCACAATGAAACACCTTCCTTCTCTTTATATTATATCCCAGTTCGTTCAATGTGTCTCAACCAGGCACAATACATAATACTGATGTAATTGACAAGTTTGTCCAATGCGGATAATATTGATTCCATGAATGGTCAATACATCTGCACAGTCAGATGCTCACGACAGCATTATCGATGCTTGGGGGGAATTTAATTGAAAAAATCTCTTATTTCGATCACTATCGCTTTAACTCTTTTGCTGACTTCCTGCAATGTGCCCGTCGCAGGGAATACAACCGTCCAAAATGAAACAGATGAACCGGAAATAACTTCCGGTGCCATTGTAACAACCGCTCCTCCGGTTACATCAGAGGCCTCTCACTCTCTAAATGAACTCAGGGATATGATAGGCGAATTTAAGAAAACCGGAGATCACAGGTCTATATATGAAACTGCTCTTAAGCTCATCGAGCTTGATCCTGCCGATACCGATTCCTATATTTTAGCTATCAACGCCCTTGTTGCGATGTCTAATCTGAATCGTGATGAAATAAACCGCCTGCTTTCTCTTGGCGTCGACAATGCCGGGGATGTTCAAGCTCTCAGCGAATGGGCTAAGCATTATCAGCCGGAGTGTTCAGTATCCATGCCTTTCATCCCCGACTGCACATCTCCTGATGAAATCAATACCGTGGGCATTTCGACCGGAAACATGACCAACGCGGCGAAATATAACGGCTGGTGGGTCGGCGGACTGCTCACCTGGCAAGGCGACTGGGTATACTTCACCAGGCCCGATGAAGACTTCGCAATGTACAAAATGCGTTCGGATACAAGCGAATATCAGAGTATCGGAGAGGAGCACGGCTACTGTGTCAATGTGATCGGCGACTGGATTTATTATGTCAATTATTACGACGAAAACAAGGCATACAAAATCCATACCGACGGAAGTGAAAAAACAAAACTTACTGATGATGATTGCTCGTTTCTTTCTGTTTCGGGAGAGTGGATGTTTTACCACAACGGAAATGATAATGGATGCCTTTACAAGTTAAAAACAGACGGGAGCGGGAAGACAAAACTGGTTGACAAGACGGTAATGTTCGCATGTGTGGCGGACGGCTATGTTTACTATACCGAAAAGAGCATGGACAGCAGTCTGTATCGCATATCCATAGACGGCGGGAACCCCGAGGTTTACATCGGGCTGGGAACAGCTTTTATTCAAACCTACTCTATTTGGAATGATTGGATATACTTTTTTGATGCAAATGAGCCATACAGTGTCCGGCGTGTCCGCACCGACGGCACGGATTGTGAAGTTCCAATGCCTTTCCATCAATCGATATCGACCTTGAATATTTCAGAAGGAAAACTGTTTTGTTCGTTCTGGTATGATAAACATTACGAAGAGGACGGGTTTTATATCGGCGAGGAAATAGTTGTCTTTGATGTAGAGACACTTGAAAAACTTTACCATATCCCGGCAGATACAGAGCCGATTTGTACCGGTCCGGACGGATGGATCTATTACCTGAAGCACAGCGAAAATCTCGCCTGGTATGCTATGGATAAGGACGGCAGGGAATACAAAGTCGAATAAAACTAAGTCAAGTTAGGATAAAAAAAGCAAGGCACCCTGTGACTATTAATCTCATGTGTCTTGCTTTTTGATTTAATTGAGTTTCCGACTTTAATCTGCCTTAGATTTTATATCGTACGAGTTCATCATATTACACTAGTAATAATAATACATTTGATTTCTTACATCTCACTCGACAGGGTCGCCCGGACCAAACCATTATGATCCAGTTTCGACAACTCTTTCACCTTTTCCATATCAAGCCCGGCGGCTTTAGTAAAGCGTTCGCCGTATTCGGGATCGGCAAGATAGCAGTGAACGGCGTGGCGGTACTTGATATTTTTGGTTACGGGAGCCATATCGGCGACAGTATTTTCGATAAGGACCTGTTTTTTGTCCTCTTCAAGTATGCGCCATAAATTGCCGCCCGCGCGGAAGCAGTCATCTGTCGGGTCATCCTTCGGGTCGTATCGGTACATTGCCCCCTCAATATCCAGCGGAGGTTCCATAACCTCCGGCTGGGCTGTCCAAACTCCATAGCTGTTAGGGGTATATGCAGGCGTGCTGCCATAGTTTCCGTCAACACGCATCGCGCCGTCACGATGATATTCATTTACCTGTACTTTGGCCCGATTCACCGGAATCTGGTTATGATTCACCCCAAGGCGATAACGCTGCGCATCTCCGTATGAAAACAATCTTCCCTGCAGGAAACGATCAGGACTGAAGCCTATTCCGGGTACAACATGCGCCGGAGTGAATGCGGCCTGCTCGACTTCGGCAAAAAAGTTCTCCGGATTGCGGTTAATCTCAAGCACTCCAACCTCGATAAGCGGGTATTCCCCATGGCGCCATATTTTTGTTATATCAAAAGGATTCTCGTAGTGCTTTTTCGCCTGTTCTTCCGTCATGATCTGAACATACATGGTCCATTTCGGAAAATCTCCCCGCTCGATCGCGTCATAAAGATCTTTCCCATGATATTCGCGGTCCATTCCGTTGATTTTGGCAGCTTCCTCATTGGTCAGGTTCTTAATGCCCTGCTGAGTCTTGAAATGGAATTTGCACCAGAAACGCTCATTCTTCTCGTTATAAAAGGAGAATGTGTGCTCTCCGAAGAAGTGCATGTTGCGGAATGAAGCGGGGATGCCGCGGTCAGACATAACAATGGTGCGCTGATGAAACGATTCGGGGAGCAGCGTCCAGTAATCCCAGTTGTTCTGAGCTGAGCGGCGTCCGGTGCGGGGGTCGCGTTTGACGGCACGGTTCAGGTCAGAGAAATTCTGCACGTCTCGAATAAAGAATGTCGGCGTATTGTTGCCGACCAGATCCCAGTTGCCTTCATCCGTGTAGAACTTGACGGCAACACCGCGGATATCGCGTTCGCAGTCAGCTGCGCCTCGCTCGCCGGCAACGGTTGAAAAGCGAATAAATAAATCTGTTTTCGCTCCCGGCTGAAGGACTTTCGCCTTTGTAAATCTTGAGATGTCATGGGTCACTGTCAGTTTTCCGTACGCACCCCAGCCTTTCGCATGCATGCGGCGTTCGGGAATTACTTCGCGGTTGAAGTGAGCCATTTTTTCCATCAGCCATACATCCTGTATAACAACCGGACCGCGCGGACCGGCGGTTATAGAATTTTCATTGTCGGCTACAGGAGCTCCGACTTCATTCGTGAGTTTTTTGTATTCGTTCATGGAAACACCCCTTTCTTGTTACTGTTGTTTATTTATAAAACCTTTTAATACATTTACAGCGAAAGACACATTGCCAGCATCCACAGGTAGCAGCATGTTTTCGGCAGCATCAGCATACCGGTTTTCGGATTTTTATTCGCCAAAATCACGACCGGCAAATAAAACGCAAAGCTAAGTATAATGGCAAGCCACATAAATTCTAATCCGGATATGACGCTTCTGTTTATAAAAAACATTCCGGAGGCAACGATTCCCAGGAGTAAAAACGGAATATTGCGCCAGATGCCCCATATTACAGGCGGATATCGCTCAGTCCATTTGTTTTGAGGCATCATGCAAAGGAATATGCGAACGGCAGCGAGAAAATAGACCAAGTATGACCATATACTGTCGCCGTTCAGTGAAAAAATGTGCAAGCCCAACTGCCAGAGAAGCAAATAAAAAACTGTCATTGTTATTGATGCGATCTGTTTGCCATGTCCAAGCATATTCCGCATCTGT
Source organism: Eubacteriales bacterium (assembly GCA_028703215.1). Lineage (GTDB taxonomy): Bacteria > Bacillota > Clostridia > Acetivibrionales > STF1-152 > STF1-152. The sequence goes on along the minus strand of JAQVNH010000021.1, from coordinate 3,768 downwards.
TCTTCTTTGCCTGTAACAATTACAATAACTCGCGGGATCAGATGAAAAGCGTCTCCGGCGAAAAGCACCAGAGCCATCGCTCCGGCAAGTAATCGAGCAGTATTTCTTTCAGCGGTTAACAGGAGGACCAAACCAATAATCAATGCGGCAAAAAGATAAATCATGTCAAATATTGCTTCAATAGTTCCAAAAACCCGCTTCATTATGTTTGTTGCCTTTCCCGTCTCAGAATTTAAGATCCATTGATTATTGCAGCAACTGAAAATCCTTAGGTTAATTTATTTCGTTAAGAAATCTCATCCCGCAAAAAAGTGCCGTTCCTTAGATCGTCGAAGGCTTTCTTCAGCTCTTCCTTTGTGTTCATGACGATGGGTCCGCCCCAAACTACCGGCTCGGCAAGCATTGTCGAGCTAATAAACAATACCTGGGCGTTATTGTCTGCTGCCTGTATCTTTACATAGTCGCCTGAGGAAAGTTTGACCGCTGTCTTAGCTCTAACGATCCTACCCCCTATGTATGCGTCACCCGAAAGAGTAAATGCTGTCACTGAGCGCTCTTTATCGGTATCGATTACAACCGATGCATTTGGTTCAAGGTGAATGTCATAATAATCAAGCGGCAGATACCTGCTGATATATCCGATTTGTCCCTTGTATCTTCCTGCAAGCAACCTCAGTTTTCCGTTGCCTAAATCTATTTCCTCTATTTCGGAATTCTTTATTGCGCGGTAAGCGGAAGGCACCATTTTGTCTTTTGCGGAAAGATTGAGCCAAAGCTGTACGCCAAGCAATCTTTCGGACGCAGGAAGTTTTTCTTCGTGTAAAATACCCGAGCCTGCAGTCATCCATTGAACTTCTCCATCTCCTATTGTATCCTCGTTGCCTAAACTGTCCTTATGAGTCATGTGCCCGCGATACACGTAACTTATGGTTTCAATGCCTCTGTGCGGATGCATAGGAAATCCCGCTGTATAATCATCCGGATCTGTGCTGTCAAAGGAATCGAGCATCAAAATCGGATCGAATTCCTCTACTGTCGCACCTCCTAAAACCCTGACCAGGTTGACTCCGGCCCCGTCCCGAGTTCTGTAGCCGGTAACTTGTTTCTCTGCTGTCCTTTCCATGATTTCTCTCCTGTCTGATAATATTCAATACTGGGGCTTTCCGTATTTTAATATGTGAAACAATCACACTTCGCGAGCAAAATTCGCCCTGTCTTATCGGAATATATGATAATTCCTGCTCGGAGTTCCGATTATTTTTTGGTGCGGCTCAGCCATAATTCGAGTATCACGCCGTACACGATCCCGGCCACAAAACTAACAGGATCAGCAAAATTTGTGGAACAATAGAAAGCAAAGGAGACCAGCAGCCCCAGCAAAGCTCCTCGGACCAGCGCATTTTTTCTATCTGTCTGCGCCCATGGCGCGCCGACAGCCAAACCAATGATAACGCGATTGTACCACAGTGAGAATACGAAAACCGGGGAAGCGGAAAATCCCGAACGGGCATATGCTCCGACTACGCAGACTATTCCAAGCAAAGCGCCTCCGATTAGTGCTTCTATCATTCTTCTTTTCATGTCTTTGCCCCTTTCGTTATTATAGTTTGACTTTGATCTAAATCAGCCTGCCTTTGCGCGAGCTTGCAGTCATAAAACGCCAGGCCGCTTTTCTGTTAGTCAGCCAGGTGATTTGAGCATTGTTTTTTGTGTTTTTTAACATCTTCGGTATAAAATATTTTGCGACCGTTTCAGGCTTGTCTGCCAATATATTGAATATCTTTTTAAACTTTTTGTCCGAAATGACCTCTGATCTTTCTCCATCCGGGGTTTTTGTGATAAAATCGGTCAGCATCATCCCGGGCGACAGACGACCTGCAATAACACCGGTTCCTTTAAGCTCTTTGGCAAGTCCCTCCATAAAGTACGTCAAAGCATGTTTGGTAGTCCCGTACATAATCGTTTTTACCTGTATCATATTGTTCGAGCCGAGCCCTTCCATGCTGTATATCGAGCCATACCTCTGTTTTAGCATTCCCGCGGCCGCAATTTGCGAGCCGAATATCATGCCTGTAATGTTTGTGTTGATAAGATTTTCGGTGTAAGTTTCTCCCGTTTCCCATGCAAACTTATGCGGAGTGTTTTGCCCCGCGTTATTTATCCATATGTCAATTTTCCCCCATTTTTCCAAAGACTCATCCCAGAGGGTTTGCAGGCTTTCTTTTTCCTGTACATTGCAGGGAACATATATGTATTTTCCCTTAAATGGCAAGAGATAAGAGCCGACTTCTTCTGACAGCCTCTCGCCTCTGCCTGACAGCGTGACATTACACCCGTATCTCAGAAATTCGGTTGCCATAGACAAGCCGATGCCGCGAGTACTGCCGGTTATCACAACATTTTTCATATGTGAGCCTCCATTATGAGTATTCAATTGTTCCGTTGCAGGATCTTTTTGTACGTTTTAAGACAAATCCTATATAGTGTGAAACAAGAATCTACAGAATTTAATACCACATCTGCCGGATCCTGAAACAAGCAAATCACTTTGTGCCTGCGCATCGCCGGCGTTTCACTATTCCCTCTCTGAAATTACAATACGCACTGCGTCTCCGGGCTCTTTTCCTATTTTAGCGCGTATGTCCTTTCGCAAACCGAGAATGCAGCACACTGATCCATCCGGGTTTTTGACACCCATATTTACTATGCTGCCTTCATAAGGCTCTCCGTCAAAGGTTGCGCGAACCTTAGCTCTGCCTTTCCCGAACTCAGTTTTCAGGTCATAGGGGAATTCGATATAAGCCCCGTCGATCCCGTTGACTTTTTTAATTATCGCTTCGAACTCATATTTTTTGTTTATCGGGATACCTTCTCTTCAATATTTCGAACTCATCAATACCGCGCCTTTTGCCAAAACATTCCGTTGTTCCCGTCTCGCTTATCATTTATACCCTTTGTTTGAAAAGGCCGTGCCGGTTGCAGTAGCAGTAGAGCAACCCAGGTCTTTGAAGCCTGAAGCGGGCTTCCGCATTTCCTTCCGGGTAAAGCTTGACCATATCGAATTTGTCGCTCGAAACAAAGGCTAAAAAAGAAATATGATGTTCTCTTGTCATTTCATGGCTAACCGAGACATAGTATTCATCTTCTGTCTTTTCACAGCTGATAAAATGCTCTTCGTCTTTCTCCTCCGCTTCCAGAGGCGGCACAGTAATTCCGCAGCAGCTTACGATTGCTTCGCCCGTGCTGTGGATAATGTTGCCGCAGACAGGGCAGACATACAGCTCTGATTTCAGAATATTGGATGAGCGGTTTAAATTTATAATATCATTTCCTGAAAGCAATTCAATCACGGAAATGCGAAGTGCTTTTGCGATAGGCTCGAGCAATGTGATGTCGGGATAACCTCTTCCCGTTTCCCATTTTGAAACCGCTTTATCGCTCACTCCCAAAATAACGGCCAAATCGGCCTGCGTTAAATTTTGTTTTTCTCTGAGCCGCTTGATTGCAGCTCCGGTAACATATTGATCCATTTAATTACCCCCTGACAGACATATGCTACCATTTTGTATATATTGCATGCAACCTACTCTCGGTAGAGGCATTTACCCGATCAGCTATTTCCCGGTCTTCCAGCTACATCTCTTCGCATTACTGTCAGAAAACTTTAAAACCAGCCAATCATCGGCTATATCTTCCTATAAGTCCTGGTCGAAACATATTATCTGATCCTGTCTCCTCCTTTCAGCTGGATATGATTAGCCGCGCACG
>JAQVNH010000020.1 GCA_028703215.1 Eubacteriales bacterium | reverse complement strand
TTGACTCTACTTTGTTGTCGAATAAATCAATTTTTGCAATTTTGTTTTCATGACCTTGAACACAAATATATTTACTGTTTGCTGTAATTCCATTAATAATATGGAAGCCTAAATCTGCAGAGTTGTATTCATAGAATTTTCTTGAGTCAATGTCATACCTGATAAGGGGTATATCTGTTTCTAAAAAATCAGAATAAAAGAAATAAATATTGTTGCCGATAATGCTTGTTTGATTTTTTATTTTATAAGATTCTTTTGTAAGCCTCAAAACTTGCTTTTCAAGATCGAATATTTCGATTCGGTTATCGGTCAATGATAAGTTGATGAGTACATGATCTGCCAACTTCAAGTCGAGTTGCATCGAAGGATATTCAATCTTGTCTTTTACCTCAAGATATACCTTGTTGTTGGTTTGCGAATCATTTGTCTCGGTTGTCGGAGCGATAGTTGTTGAAGGCATTGTGTTGTTTGTCTCCACGACCTGTTCCTTACAAGAAACCAATAAAAATGATAAAATAATCAGTATTGATAAGAAAAAAACTTTCTTCTTCATTTTAACCTCACGAAGGGAATATTATATGTTATATCATAAATTATACCATTTAGCCAGGTGAAAGACCAGGGGGACAGGTTTAGTGGCTCCTATTATAGGAGCCACTAAACCTGTCCTCCTGGTCTTTTTTATTGCATTTAGTTGACTTGGGTGTTATAATAATTCGGTGACTTTGCGGAATAGTGTAATGGTAGCACCAGTGACTCTGGATCACTTTGTCTGGGTTCAAATCCTAGTTCCGCAGCCAGCTCTCCAGACAGTGGAGAGCTTTTTACTTGTTTATGAGCAAAAAAAGAAGAGTTCGCATAGAACTCTGCTTTTTCAAAAATTATCCGGGTAAAAAAAGAGAAACAAGTTGTCTTTGTATTATATTGTCCGGCTGATATTTTGTCAATATGACTAAATAATTTAAGATAAAAGATTGGAGAGAAGAATTGAGCAGCAAAGAAAAATTAAAAATCATTCCTTTGGGAGGAATGCGTGAGATAGGCAAAAATATTACCGCATTCGAGTGCGGAGAGGAAATACTTATCGTCGACTGCGGAATCGCTTTTCCGGAGGATGAGATGCTGGGTATCGACCTGGTGATTCCCGATGTATCATACCTGACAAAGAATAAGAGCAAAATAAAAGGGATCATACTAACTCATGGACATGAAGATCACATAGGCGCAATACCCTACGTTTTAAGAGAATTTCAGGTGCCCGTGTACGGAACAAGGCTAACTCTCGCACTCCTGAGGTTTAAACTTGAAGAACACGGAATACTTGGAACGACTGATTTAAGAACGGTATATCCAGGCCAGTCTGAACAATTCGGAAGGTTTAACGTCGAGTTTATAAGGACAACTCACAGCATCCCTGATTCGATAGCGCTTGCGATTCACACTCCTGTCGGAACAATAGTGCAAACCTCGGATTTTAAAATTGACTACACTCCGATAGCAAGCGAGCCCATGGATCTCAATAAATTTGCCGAACTTGGAAACCAGGGAGTTCTCCTGCTTATGTGCGACAGCACGAATGTCGAAAGCGAAGGGCATACGATGTCTGAAAAAACTCTGGAAGCCACTTTTGAGGAGACGTTCAGAAGAGCAAAGGGAAGGATACTTGTCACAACTTTTGCTTCAAACATTCAAAGACTGCAGCAGGTATTCGAAGCTTCCGCAAAATTCAACAGGAAGGTCGCTCTTTGCGGAAGAAGCATAGATCATGCCTTCAAAGCGGCATCGGCAGAGGGATATCTCAATATCAAAGATGACATGATCGTGGACATCGACAAAATAAATAAGTACAAGAACGAAGAGATCGTTATCCTTACAACAGGGTCGCAGGGCGAACCGATGTCAGCGCTTTCAAGGATCGCCTCCTCTGAGCACAGAAAAGTTGAAATAATACCGGGCGACATGGTAGTGATTTCAGCCAATCCGATACCGGGCAACGAAAAACTCATTTCAAGAGTAATAAACGAGCTTTTCAGCAAGGGAGCCGAGGTCGTTTATGAAAAGCTTGCAGATATACATGTTTCCGGGCATGCGTGCAAAGAAGAACTAAGATTGATGCACCGGCTTGTCAAGCCGAAATATTTCATGCCGGTCCACGGAGAATACCGCCATCTTAAGCAGCATGCCAATCTGGCAATGGAGATGGGCATGAGCGAGGAAGACATATTTATAATGGATGTCGGCGACGTGCTTGAGTTGACCTCGCATTCCGCGCGAATAAACGGACATGTTGCATCAGGCAGAGTCCTTGTTGACGGTCTGGGTGTAGGAGATGTCGGAAGCGTTGTGCTCAGAGACAGAAAACTATTGTCCGAGGATGGACTTATAGTCGTTGTCATGACCGCGAGAAAGAGACGGGCAACATCATAGCGGGGCCTGATCTTATATCCAGAGGATTTGTTTATGTAAAGGAATCCGAGGACCTGATGGAGGAAGCAAGAGAAATAGCGAGGAACGCTTTGCTCAAGCTTGATGAAAAGCAGATTAGCGACTGGTCCGCGAAGAAAAACGCAATCAAGAGCTCTTTGCGCGATTTCATCTATGAAAAGACTAAAAGAAGGCCGATGATACTGCCTGTTATAATGGAGATATAAAAGAGTCACTCAAACACCGAAAGAGCAATTTCCGAAGCTGTTGCGGCATCTGCGGCATAGTAGTCCGCTCCGATGCTCCTGCGGAATTCTTCCGTAACAGGGGCTCCGCCGATCATTATCTTTATTTTGTCTCTTATGCCACGTGCAAATGCGAGATCAACGATCTGTTTCATCTCTCCGAGCGTAGTGGTCAGCAATGCTGAAAGGGCTATGACTCTGGCTCCGCTGCTGACAGCTTCATCAATGAACCTTTCGCCGGGAACGTCGGTTCCCAGGTCAACGACTTCAAGCCCTTTTCCTTCCATCATCATTTTGACAAGGTTTTTTCCGATGTCGTGCATATCGCCTCTGACAGTTCCGAGAATAACTTTTCCTCTGGCTTTTGTGCCGTTTTTCATAAGGAGAGGTTTTAAAACCTCTGCGCCCATATTCATGGCGCGCGAAGCAATCAGAACATCCGGAACATATATCTCGTCAGCCTTGAATTTCCTGCCGATGACACTCATGCCGGCAAGAAGACCTTCATTTAAGATCCTTTCTGAATCAAGCCCGCTGTCAATGGCTTGCTGCACAAGTTCGCGAACTGCTTTTGCTCTGCCCTGCTGCAGATTTTGTGATATATCGTGCAAAATATCCATAATTTCTCCGGTGTAAGAAATAGCTTCAGTCTGTCAATATAAGGCGGTGGAATTTCTTCTTTCCGATGCGAACGACTGATATGCCATCGTTGAAGTCCTTATTCCCGACAATTCGCTCATGCGATTCGATCCGCGCGTCGTTTAAATACAGACCGCCCTGAAGTATCAGTCTTCGGCCTTCTCCTTTAGAGGGAATAAGCCCCGCTTTGAAAAGAAGCTCGAGAATATTTATGCCGTTTTCGATATCAGAAGATGCTACATCTGCCGAAGGCATGTTGTCATCGAAAGTGCCCTTGGTAAAGAGAGCCTCGGAAGCCTGCATTGCCTTATCCGCCTCATGCATGCCATGAACAAGCCTGGTGACTTCATAAGCCAAAGTTTTCTTAGCTTTGTTCAATTCGCTGCCTGTCATTTTTTCATATTCCTTTATTTCATCCATAGAGAGAAATGTAAGCAATTTAAGACATTTAATGACATCCGGGTCATCTATGTTGCGCCAGTATTGATAGAATTCGTAAGGGGACGTTTTTTTTGCGTCAAGCCATAGAGCACCCTTCTCGGTTTTTCCCATTTTCTTGCCTTCGCTTGTGGTAATAAGGTTGAAGGTCATGCCATAAGCTTCCTTGCCCTCGGTTTTCCTTATCAGTTCAATGCCGCCGATAATGTTGGACCACTGGTCGTCTCCTCCAAGCTGTAAATTGCAGCCGTAATTCCGGAACAGTGTCAGAAAGTCATAACTCTGCATCAGCATATAATTAAACTCCAGAAAGCTGAGGCCCTTTTCCAGACGGATCTTGAAACAGTCGGCAGTCAGCATCCTGTTGACAGAGAAATGAACACCGATATTTCTTAAAAATTCTACATAATTCAATTCTAAAAGCCATTCGGAATTATCAAGCATCAAAGCTTGCCCGTCATCAAAATGAATATACCGGGACATCTGTTTTTTGAATTCCTCCGCATTTTGCATAAGAGTTTCCCGGGTAAGCATTTTGCGCATGTCGGTTTTCCCTGAAGGGTCTCCGACCATAGCAGTGCCGCATCCCAATAATGCGATCGGCCTGTGTCCGGCTCTTTGCATGTGCGCCATGGCCATAAGAGGTAAAAAATGCCCTATGTGAAGACTGTCTGCGGTCGGATCGAATCCGATATAAAAAGTCACCTTATTGTTTTGCAGAAGCTCTCTGATTTCATTCTCATGGGTCATCTGTGCAATAAATCCGCGCTCTTTAAGCGTATCAAAAACATTGCTCATGAAAATTCCTCCATCTATATCAATCCCGAGTATTTTACCATGCAGAGCATAATATATCAATAAATCAGAATAAATTGGATGTGTATTCCTGGCCGCCCAGCCTATATTCTGCGCCTTCATAACCCAATACGTAAATGTCGGTGGCATGCGCTTCGAGCGCAAGCATCCGGCTAAGGTGCGGATTGATGGAATCCTTGAAGTTGGACGGTTTTACTATTATCGGCAAAGAGGCTTTCTTTTTGGAAAGCGCTATCAGGCTTCTTCCTTTTTCGCTGAAACCAAGAATGCGGATATATTGCGGTCCGCCATTGTCGTCAAAAGCGCGGATATTTTCGGCTTCCATTCCTGTAAGCACAGACATGAGTATTCTCCGGATCCGTGTGAGCGCATATCTTTTTGTCCCGATCCTTTCAACCAGCTCTTCAAGCGAGCCGCTCAGATACGATGCTTCCAGTATCCTGTTTTCTAAGCCTTCGGAAACATCGGGGTATTTCGCGAGACTTTCGGGATCCATGCCCCGCAGCATCGAGAGTATTATTTTTCCGAATTTATCGCTGTAGACGGGACCTTTTCCAAGTTCGAAGTCTCTCTCCAGAAGACGGAGGGATGAAGCGGGCATTACGTTTCCAAGACCGGAGAGTTCGCTTTTTTTTGAAATTATTGAATTTCTGATTGCGGCCGCTCCCGATATTCCGTCGCATAACGCCGGCTCGTTATGACCTGCGCCCGAGCGTTTTATGGTCATTGGCCGGATTTGGCTCCGGATCCTTTTCAGTGCCTTGAGATATTCGACTCCGAGGATGTTATTGGGTTCTGAAAGACATTCGGCAGCAGCGGATCCAATAGGTGAATTTTCAGAGAAATATGATTTGAGGGCTGATTCTCTTGCGGCGGGGAATGAAATGCCGGAATCCAAAAACTTCTTAAGCTGAATTTTGAATGAGTCAGGTTCGTAAGCCAAAACATCGGCTGCGATTTCAAGAGTCTCAATGTCGCCGCACTCGCTTCCGAAACAGATCACATCGATGATTCCGAGACTCTCAAGAAGCTTGACCGAGCCGAAAGAAAAATGCTCCGCTCCGGACATGGCATAGGGAAGAGGGAGTTCGACTACCAGATCGACACCTGCTTCCAAAGCCATCTGAGCGCGAGTCCACTTGTTGACTATCGCGGGTTCTCCTCTTTGAGTAAAATTACCGCTCATGACGCAAACGGAGCTATCACAGCCGCTTTCTTCAAGAGATCGATGCAAATGGTAAAGGTGCCCGTTGTGGAAAGGATTATATTCAGTTACCATTCCAAGTGTTTTCATTGAGCCATCCCGGTAAAAAAATATTTCGGTTTCATTATATTCGAAACCGGGACCTTCTACAAATAAAACACATCGAAATGTTGAAACGCATGTGATAAACTAATAATGAGAAGACATGCGGAGGATGCGGACATGAAAGTAACCAAAAAAACCGTGGAAAGAACTGCAGGACTCGCCATGCTGAATTTGACACGGGAGGAAAAGGAAAGTCTTAAAAATGATTTTAATAAGATAATATCATATATCGACGTATTGAATGACCTGGACATAAAAGGAAGTGTCCCTGAAAGCCATAAAACAACCAAGAGCAATGTATTTAGGAATGATGAAGCATCCGTATCATCAGATGCCGCCGATATGTTCGGCAACGCCTCTTCAAAGGAAGCCGGAGGCATAAAGGTGCCGAAAATACTTGAATAGAAACGAAAGGACAATCGACTTTGGAGCTTCACGAAATGCCTTCGCATATGCTTTGTCGAAAATTGCGCGACAGGGAACTGGGAGCAGTTGAACTGACGGAGTCTATGCTTAACAGAATAAGCAAACAGGAAAAGGATCTTGGCTGCTACTTAACCGTAACCGGTGAGGATGCGCTGTGTAAGGCAAGGGAGGTCCAGACAAAGCTCGACAGCGGAGTAAAACTTCCTCCGCTTGCAGGTATTCCGATTGCTCTGAAAGACAATATTTGCACGAAAGGGATACGCACAACCTGCGCGTCCAAAATGCTTGAAAACTTCATTCCGCCTTACAGCGCCGCGGTTGCAGAAAAGCTGGATGAAGAAGGCATGGTTCTGCTCGGCAAACTGAACATGGATGAGTTTGCAATGGGCAGCTCAACGGAAACATCATATTTCAAGAAAACTAAAAATCCATGGAATCCCGAATTTGTTCCCGGAGGGTCCGGCGGAGGAAGTGCAGCAGCTGTTTCGTCGGGAGAAGCGATCATGGCGCTTGGTTCTGATACCGGGGGGTCGGTGAGACAGCCCGCGTCATTTTGCGGAGTCGTCGGAATGAAACCAACATATGGAACAGTTTCAAGAAGAGGGCTGATTGCATTTGCGTCATCTCTCGACCAGATCGGAACGCTGACTAAGGACGTAAGGGACTGCGCGCTGCTTATGAGTCTGATTGCAGGTCACGACCCTCTTGATTCCACTTCATTTCCTATGGATCATATAGACTATACGTTATATCTTCATAATGACATAACAGGACTTAAAGTAGCCATTCCAAAGGAGTTCATGGAAACGGGAACAGATGAAGATGTAAAGAAATGCATTTATAGAGCAATGGAGACTTTTGAGAAACTTGGGGCAAATTGCTTTGAGATCAGTATGCCCATCACCGAATATTTCATGCCGGCATACTATATAATTTCCGCAGCTGAAGCTTCATCCAACCTGGCAAGGTTCGACGGAGTAAGATACGGATACAGGAACGAAATGTATTCCGGTATCGAGGAAATGTATAAAAACACAAGGAGCGAGGGTTTTGCTCCGGAAGTAAAAAGAAGGATAATGATTGGCACTTTTGTTCTTAGCTCGGGCTACTATGACGCATATTATAAAAAAGCTCTGCAGGTTAAAGAACTTATAAAAAGACAATATCAAGAGGCATTTCAAAAATATGACGTGATAATGGGGCCTGTCACACCTTCGAAGGTTTTCAGGTTTGGAGAAAAAATCAACGATCCGATCAAAATATCAATGGGCGACATTTTTACTTCATCGACAAATATAGCAGGACTTCCGGGAATTTCTGTTCCTTGCGGCTTTGACGATAACGAAATGCCTGTCGGCATGCATCTTATAGGAAAGCATTTTGACGAGGGGACTTTATTGAGAACGGCCTACACCTTTGAGCAGAATACGGAATACCATCTTAAGAAACCGCCGAACGGAGGCAAGGCATGATCGAATATGAACCTGTGATCGGTCTGGAAGTGCATGCTGAGTTATCGACAGATACAAAAATATTTTGTTCATGCTCAACCCGTTTCGGTTCTCAGATAAATTCGAACTGCTGCCCGGTATGTCTCGGAATGCCGGGCACGTTGCCGGTACTGAACAAGAAAGCTGTTGAATATGCAGTAATGGCAGGTCTTGCAATGAATTGCACAGTATCGGAAGCCAGCAGATTCGACAGGAAGAACTATTTTTATCCCGATCTTCCCAAATCCTACCAGATAACGCAATATGATTTTCCCGTTTGTACAGGAGGGCACATTGAAATAAGTCAGGGTGATGAAAAAAAAGTAATCAGGATAGCAAGAGTCCAAATTGAGGAAGACGCAGCCAAGCTGCTTCATGATAAAACCGGATCAGATACGATAATCGATTACAACAGAGCAGGTGTGCCGCTTATTGAAATAGTGTCGGATCCTGATATGGCAAGCGCTGCAGAGGCTAAATCATTTCTTGAATCGGTAAGAGCGATCCTTCGGTATATCGGAGTATCTGATTGCAAAATGGAAAACGGCTCACTTCGGGCTGATGTGAATATATCTGTCAGACGCAAGGGGGATAAGGCCGGAACGCGCACAGAAATGAAAAATCTCAATTCGTTCAGAGCTGTGACCAGAGCGATCAGATCCGAATTTGAAAGGCAGGTCGGACTAATCGATTCAGGACAGGCTGTTTTGAAGGAAACCAGACGATGGGATGATACAAAAGGGATAAGCATTCCCATGAGAAGCAAAGAGGGGGCGAATGATTACAGATATTTTCCGGACCCGGATCTTCCGGAGGTCCTGGTCAGCCGGGAATGGGCGGAGGAAATAAGGAGAAACATTCCTGAACTGCCGAATCAAAAGATGGCGAGATATATGGAAAATTATAAACTATCGGAGTATTGCGCAAATCTTTTGACATCCTCTGTAGAAATATCTGAATTTTTTGAGGTTGCAGCTGAAAAAAGCGGTGATCCAAAATCAGCATGCAACTTAATTACAGGAGAAATGGCAAGAATAATGAAAGAAAGAAAATTACCGGAAGGGGATATTCCTTTCGGAGGAGAAAAATTAGCCAGGCTGATCGATCTTGTGAATTTGAATATCATAAGCACTACAGCCGCTAAAAAGGTTTTGGAGATTATGTTTGAAACACAGTCGGAGCCCGAAGAGATAGTGCGGGAAATGGGGCTTGAAATAATTGCGGATACAGAGGAGCTTTCAGAAATAATAAGCGAGACCATAAAAGAGAATTTGCAAACTGTGGATGATTACAGGAAGGGAAAGAAAAAGGCGCTCGGTCATCTCATCGGAAAGGCAATGGCAAGATCGGGCGGCAGGGCAGATCCTCAGATATTGGGAAAACTCCTTAAAGTCGAGATGGACAAATGTTAAGCAAACGACAGGCAGGGCATTTTTTAGTTTAATATTGTATACAAAATACTCATATTATATAATAGTCGTATCATTTAAATCTAAGAAAGTATAAATGTCATAAAAGCTCAAGAATCACCGGGCGCAGAAGATGAAAGGAGATAGCATGAAATTTCTGGAACAAATAGCAAAGAGGGCAAGTGAAAGCAAAAAGACGATAATCCTGCCTGAAAGCACTGATCGCAGAGTGCTTGAAGCAGCTTCGATCCTTGAAAAAAGGAAGATCGCAAATATGATTTTGATCGGGAATGCCGACGAAATAAAAAAACTTGCGGGAGATCTCGATTTAAGCGGCGTTGAAATGGTAGATCCTCTCGAATCAGACAAGTTCGAGGATTTCGCAAGGACTTTTTATGAAATGAGAAAAGAAAAGGGCGTTACCGAAGAGATCGCAAGAGAAACCATGAAAAACCCGCAATACTTCGGTGTAATGATGGTCAAAAAGAATTATGCCGACGGCATGGTATCCGGAGCCATAAATACCACTGCCAACACTTTGAGGCCTGCGCTTCAGATACTGAAGACTGCGCCGGGAACCAAGCTTGTTTCGGCATTTTTTGTCATGTCGGTACCTGACTGCGAATACGGACTTGACGGAACATTTATTTTTGCCGACAGCGGACTGGTCGAAAATCCTGACGCTGAACAGCTTTCGGAAATTGCGATCGAATCAGCGAAAACATTTCGATTATTGACACTGGAAGAGCCGAAAGTCGCTATGCTCTCTTACTCTACATACGGAAGCGCAAAGAGCGAATTGACAGAGAAGGTCGTTCAGGCAGTAAAACTCGCGAAGCAAAAAGCTCCGAATCTTATTCTTGACGGAGAGCTTCAGGTGGATGCGGCGATCGTCAAATCGGTAAGCAGGTCAAAGGCGCCTGGGAATGTTATAGACGGCGAAGCCAATGTGCTGATATTCCCGGATTTGAATTCCGGAAATATCGCCTACAAACTGACGCAGAGACTTGCAAAAGCAGAGGCTTACGGTCCTGTGACCCAGGGACTGGCAAAACCGGTCAATGATCTTTCCAGAGGATGCAGCGCTGAAGACATAGTGGGAGTTGTTGCAATAACAGCCGTTCAGGCACATGCCTCCGGCAATTGATTCATAAATTATTAAGCATAGAAAAGGGGTCATGCAATGCTTGTTCTCGTAATAAATTCAGGGAGTTCATCACTGAAGTATCAGCTTATCGATGCCCAAAAAAAGAAGGTTTTGGCAAAAGGCCTTTGTGACAGGATAGGGGTAGGACATTCCTTTATCAAACATACTTCCGCTGATGGCGATGTCACTGTAATCGACAAGGACATGTATAATCACAAGGTTGCGCTCACCGAAGTCATAAGTACGATCACTTCAGGTGACACCGCAGTGATTTCAAGCACGGATGAAATAGGAGCTATTGGCCATCGTGTTGTTCACGGCGGAGAAAAATTCAAGGATTCTGTCGTGGTCAACGAGGAAGTGTTGCAGGCAATAAGGGACTGCTCGGAGCTTGCGCCCCTGCACAATCCGGCAAATATTACCGGTATAGAGGCATGCCAGCGTCTTATGCCGGACAAGCGGAATGTTGCTGTCTTTGATACAGCATTTCATCAGA
>JAQVNH010000193.1 GCA_028703215.1 Eubacteriales bacterium | reverse complement strand
AGGCAGAGGAGGGCCAAACTTGATTGCGTGAGGCGAATCTCCGGCAGTCGTTGCACCCAGCGTAGCTCCATGATAACTAAGATAATTGGAAATTATCTTGTATTTATCGGGGTGGCCCATTTCCTTGAAGTATTGTCTGACAAATTTGATTGCGCTCTCGATCGACTCGGATCCTCCGCTGTAAGTCTTAACAAAATTAAGATTTTCGGGGGTGACTTGTCCTAAACGATCAATGAACCTCAAGGTTGCATCGGATATTGAGTGAAGGGGAGGGGCAAGGGTGAGAGTATCGATCTGCTTTTTCATAGCATCGACCAGTCTCGGATATCTATGTCCGAGAGAGGTTACAAAAATGCCGCCAATGCCGTCGATATAACTTTTTCCATCGACATCCCAAACCCAGACACCTTCGCTTTTATTTATTACAAAGGGATCTTTCAGGAAATCATCTGTTGACATAAAATCAATAAAAGTTTTTTCAATCATTGAATTGATATATTGCTTGTCCATCGTTATCTTCCTTTCGGGTTATTTTGGCGCCATTCTTTGACGATTTCCTTTTCCTTGCCTGGAGGCAGCAGGAAAAATAACAACACAAACTTTTCTTTCTCGCCCGGAATATCATTTTTTAATTGATGCTTGCAATTACCGGGCGACCATACAGCCATATTTGGACGTAACTCTTCGACTTCGTCGCCTATAATGATATGCCCTCTGCCGGAAATACAGAACCACATCTCCGAACCCTCATGGACATGAAGGTCAGACTGAGATCCCGGAGGCACTTCAGACATGCCGCAGGCAAAATCAGTAATTTCCGGGTCCAGCTCCGGAGAAAGAAAAACCCTGCGCACGCGTTCATGCGGGTATTTGTCCAATACATACGGAGCATCCTCTATTCCTCTGATAATCATTCGGCTACCCCCATTTCCTTTTCAATTTGGCCTATAACGTCATCAAGCACGTTATATATATAATCCATCTCTTCCTTGGATATGATCAGCGGAGGAGTTATTTGTATAGCATCGCCCAGTTCGCCGTCAGCACATCCGCCCTGTGAAGGATATACTATCAGCCCTTTTTGCATAGCGAGGTTTACGATCCTTTTTGCAACTGCATCCTCAAGGGGAAACGGCTCGTGCTTTTCTCGGTTTGCCACGAACTCGACACCTAAGAACAGTCCCCTGCCGCGTACTTCACCGATTATCGGATGTTTGGAAGCAAGATCCAAAAGCAAGCCTTTAAGGTAAGCGCCCTTCTCAGAGACATGATCAATTATACCGTGTTCGAACATATAGTCTGTGACCTTTATTCCGACAGAAGCGGTAATGGGATGGGCATTGTATGTATGGCCACCGACATATGCCTTGTTATTTTTTTCAAATACCTTAAATACCTTGTCTGATATCAATATTGCAGAAACCGGAGCATAGCCGCAGGAGAGCCCTTTAGCCATAACAACCAGATCCGGGAAGACATTCCACTGTTCAACAGCCAGAAATGTTCCCGTACGTCCCGCGCCGGCCATGATCTCGTCAGCGATCCAAAGAACATCATGCTTGTCGCATATCTCGCGTATCATGGGGAAATATTCCTGGGGCGGATTGACGCCGCACGATGCTGCTCCGACAACAGTTTCGCAAATGAATGCGGAGACATTCTCGGGACCGTCATTGATTATTGCAGAATCCAATTCCCGAGCGCACATCATGTCGCAGCCGGGATATTTCAGCCTGTACTTGCAATGATAGCAATGTGACGCGCAGATGTGCGTACAATCCATAAGCATGGGCGAGCTGATCGACCTGCGCTTTTTGGTTCCGCTTACAGAGTCTGCGGCAATAGTGTTTCCATGAAAACCCTGCCACCTTGAAATCATTCTGTATTTTGAAGGATTGCCATTGTGCACATGATATTGCCTGGCGATCTTCATTGCATTTTCAATGGCTTCTGACCCTGTTGAACAGAGCATCACACGTGTATATACATCCGGCGCGTGTTCAAGGATCTTATTACATAGATCCAAAGTAGGCTGGTTTAAGAAATGCTGCGGCGGGACATAAGCTATTTTTTTTGTCTGCTCAGCCATTACCTCGCCGATTTCAGCGACACCGTGTCCTATTCCGCTGACATTTGCCCCGGAACAGCCATCCAGGTACTTTTTGCCCTTATCATCCCAGATCCATACTCCTTCGCCTTTAACTGCGACAGGGATATCAGCTGTGAGATCTCTTGCAAAGAAAGAATGTTCAGATAATTTCACAATAATCACTCCTGTAAATTATGATGGGGTTCCCAGAGAATCCTGACGTTACACAAATCAGTATAAAATAAGAATAATTCAATGTCAAGCAATTCACTGCCCCGCAAAAAAACTATACTTAAAAATTAATGAATAATTTATGAATTTTATATTGACATCGAATTATAAATATGCGAAAATTTCATCGTGGTAAAGAAAGGCTTTTAAGAAAATCTCAGCAGTCCTGTAATTTTTAAGTCAGATTATATCAATACAATACTCAATAATACTGAATTTTACAGACGGGCTATTGCCTTGTTTGTGAAATAGAAATCCCGGAAGTCTAAAACAGTTCTTTTGGGAGCACTAAAAATTAAAAGGAGGTCGGAACATGAAAAAGGCAATAAGAATACTCTTGGCTTTGTTTATTGTTACAACGCTTCTTGCCGGGTGTGCAGG
>JAQVNH010000192.1 GCA_028703215.1 Eubacteriales bacterium | reverse complement strand
AATGGGAAAGCGTTTGGCAAAATGGGCCCCGAATATTGCCGTTAAATTACCTGCAACCGCAGCAGGCTTAGATGTTGCAGAAGAACTGGCGGCTCTGGGAATCACGACAGTCGGCACGGTCAGTTTTACTGTTCCTCAGGCGCTTGAAATCGCCAGAAGGCAGCAACTAGGCAGAGAACGCGCAATCAAAGCGAATTTAAGACCCGCCGCCGCTTTTTCAGTTATAATGGTAGGGCGTCTTGACGATTATCTTCGGGATGTTGCGCATGATATGCATGCGCCGGTTAAGGAAGAGGATATCATACAGGCGGGTACGGCATGTATCAAGCGTTCATTCGAGATCTTCAGGGAGCGCGGCTATGAAGCCAAGCTGATGCCCGCAGGCATGCGCGGAGCCTATCAGGCAACAGCACTTGCAGGCGCAGATCTATCCATGTCGCTCTCTTCCGGTATTCATACCGCTCTTGATAAGGAAACAGTTTATACAACTGAGTGCTTCGAAAAACCTGTTGACTCTGAAGTTATAGAGCGTCTCAGATCGATTCCGGATTTTTCAAGAGCTTACGAGCCCGACGGCATGAAACCGACTGAGTTTATAACATACGGCGCGACACAGCGCACGCTTACTCAATTCCTCGAAGCCGGATGGATCCCGATCACCGAGTACGAGCTGTAAAAAACCGCATTCACTATCAACATAAGTTGATTTGCTTACTTCAAAAAGAAGGGAAGGATTTTCATGAAAATAGGTATGGTCGGTCTGGGTATTATGGGTAAACCCATGTCGAAGAATCTCCTCAAGGCCGGATATGATCTTGTTATATATGATATAAATCAGGAGGCAGTCCAGGAAGTTGCAAAACTTGGCGCTCTTGTTGGAGCAAACTCAAAAGATGTAGCTCAAAAGAGCGATGTCATAATAACCATGCTGCCAAATTCACCTCATGTAAAGGCTGCAGTACTGGGAGAGAACGGTGTGCTGGAAGGTATGCGTCCCGATGCGATTTTGGTGGATATGAGCTCGATCGCTCCTCTGGCTTCAATAGAAATCTGCAAAAGTGTCGAGTCAAAGGGCTGCTTTATGCTTGACGCTCCTGTAAGCGGCGGGGAACCTAAAGCAATAGAGGGCACTCTTTCAATAATGGTCGGCGGCAGACCCGATATCTTTGAAAAAGTTAAAGATATTTTATCTGTAATGGGTAAATCTGTTGTGCTCTGCGGTGATATAGGCGCAGGCAACACAACGAAACTTGCCAACCAGGTTATTGTTGCACTCAATATCGCCGCTCTTAGCGAGGCATTATTACTGGGTAAAAAAGCCGGAGTGGATCCAAATGTCATCTTTGAGGCTATTCGTTCCGGTCTGGCGGGCAGCACTGTCATGGAAGCCAAGACGCCGTTAATGATCGATGGCAATTTCAAACCCGGATTTCGTATTGAGCTGCACATCAAGGATCTTGCCAATGCATTGGAAACCGGCCACGAAGTTGGCGCTCATATGCCCCTTACCTCTCAGGTAATGGAAATGATGCAATGGTTAAAATCCAACGGCAAGGGTTCTGAGGATCACAGCGCCGTTGTTCGTTATTATGAAGAATTGGCAAATGAAACTGTCAGATCCGATAATCCCTGATCTGCGATTTCACCCGTATAATTTCAACCAATAAATAAAGCAGGACTTAAAGTCCTGCTTTATTTATTCATCATTCAAAGAGGAAAAACTCTAAATCCCGAGATACGCCTGCTTAACTTTTGGATTGGCAAGAATTTCCTTACCGCTGCCTACAATGACTATTTTCCCTGTTTCCATAACATAGCCTCTGTCGGCTATGTTCAATGCTTTTGTAAGGTTCTGTTCAACCAGAAGAATCGAAACTCCCTGCTTCCTAAGCTCAGTAATCTTGTGAAATACCTCATCCACCAATATCGGAGCCAATCCCAACGAAGGTTCGTCGAGCATAAGCAGCTGAGGCTGCATCATCAGGGCTCGCGCTATGGCAAGCATTTGCTGCTGACCTCCGCTCAAGGAGTTTGCCAGAGAATTGATACGGCTTCCCAGTATGGGGAATAGGCTGACAACGCTTTCCATCCTGTTATTTCTCTCATTCTTCGAGCAATTCACATAAGCGCCCAAAATCAGATTGTCCTTGACAGTCAGCGTGTTGAGAATCCCCCTGCCCTGAAGAATATGTGCAATTCCTAATTCGGGGCGTTTATACCCGGGTAACTGGGATATGTCCTTCCCAAACCATTCGATCCTTCCTCCCGAAATAGGTATCAGGTTGGAAATGGCGCGCAGAGTCGTTGTCTTCCCCGCCCCGTTGGATCCGACCAACGCCACGATTTCACCTTTTTCCACATCCAAATTGATTTTATTCAACACCTTTAATTCATCATATCCGGCAGTTACATCAATCAGCTTTAACATTTACGTAATCATCTCCCAAATACGCCTTTATCACGGCCTCATTATTCATTACATCGCTTGGAATGCCCTCGCAAAGCTTGGATCCTTCATTTAATACAACGATCCTGTCGCATAATTTTGTTACCGCTGCCATTACGTGTTCTATGAAAAGTACTGTTATTCCGGTAGCATTTATCTTGCGGACTAATCTAAGGCTTTCTTCCAGTTCATTCGGAAGCAATCCCGCGAGACATTCATCCAGCATTATTAATTTTGGACTGGTCGCCAGAACACGAGCC
>JAQVNH010000019.1:943-10888 GCA_028703215.1 Eubacteriales bacterium | reverse complement strand
GCTTCAGCTGGCTCATGACAATAATGTCAATTATTTATTTGAGGCAAGCGTGGGTGGCGGAATTCCCATTATAAGACCGTTGAACAAATGTCTTGCGGCAAACCGGATCATGAGCATTACAGGCATAGTAAACGGCACAACGAATTACATACTTACTAAGATGAAGAACGAAGGCCTCAGCTTTGACGATGCGTTGAAAGAAGCGCGCAGAAAAGGATATGTTGAATCAAACCCGAAAGAGGATATTGATGGCTAT
The DNA here is from genome assembly GCA_028703215.1 of Eubacteriales bacterium. Taxonomy (GTDB): domain Bacteria; phylum Bacillota; class Clostridia; order Acetivibrionales; family STF1-152; genus STF1-152. Next base: position 10,632 of record JAQVNH010000019.1, on the reverse strand, counting down.
GATGCGGCAAGAAAGCTCAGTATTCTGTCGACGATAGCATTTGACGAATTTATCGATTACAGGAAAATAAGGCCGGAAGGGATTTCAAGGCTTGGCATGATCGATATGGAATATGCCGACAGCATAAATTCTGTAATCAAACTTCTGGCAATAGGAAAAAGAGTGAGCAGGGGAATATTCTGCAAGGTAGCTCCCGTAATACTTCAAAAGTCGCATCCGCTTGCATCTGTCGAGGACATATTCAATGCAATAGTGGTCGAAGGGAATATTGTTGGCGATGCCATGTTCTACGGCAGAGGGGCCGGAAAGCTCCCGACAGCCAGCGCAATAATCGCAGACATAATGGACGTCGTCAATAATGTCTACAGCAACGGGAAGCGTTTATGGAAAGTCAAGGAGCATTCGGAGCTCATAGACTCCGAAATGTATGATGCCAGCTTGTTTGTAAGAGTAGGGATCATCGATATGCCGTCAGCCAAAAAACTCATTTCGGAAAAAATGGGAGAAGTAAAATTTGTGGATATCGGGAAAAAATACGAAATCGGGTTCATCACGCAGCAGGAAAGAGAATCGGCGGTCCGAAAAAAGATCAAACAGCTTGCTGACGGTTCTTGTATTTCTTCTGTACTGAATATTATAATGATGTATCCGGAAGCAAATATAAACTGACAAGAAACGGCAAAAACAGGCTTAGTAGGCGGCATGTCAAATCGGGGGAAGGTGAGCCGGCGTGGACAAAGAAAAATTTATGAGACTTATCAAAAATAAAACACTTATTTTAGACGGAGCATCCGGAACCGAAATGCAAAAAAAAGGAATGCCAAATGGTGTATGCCCCGAAATATGGGTTTCTGAAAATCCCCGGCTGCTGATAGACACTCAGAAAAAATATTTCGGATCCGGTTCGGAAGCTGTCTACACTTTCACGCTCGGCGCTAACAGGCTCAAGCTTTCACATTACAGAAATGAAATAGACGTATCGGATTTAAACAAAAAGCTTGCTCATATTTCAAGAACAGCTTCCGGGAAGAGCGGACTTGTGGCGGGGGACATATCGACCACCGGGCATTTTATTGCTCCTTTCGGAGATCTTCCTTTCGAAGAAGCGGTCGGGATATACAAGGAACAAGTCAAGGGGCTTCTTGAGGGCGGAGTTGATTTCTTCGTGATAGAAACGATGATAGATATCCGGGAAGCCAGAGCTGCATTATTAGCGGTCAAAGAAAGCTGCAGCCTTCCGGTTTGCGTCAGCATGACATTTTCGGATAACGGAAAGACCCTTACAGGCACTGACCCGATGACTGCCGTGATAACACTGCAGAGTCTTGGAGCGGATGTTGTCGGATGCAATTGTTCGACTGGTCCCAGGCAAATGATCCGGATAATAGAAGAAATGAAGTCGGTTGCCAAAGTGCCGCTTATCGCAAAACCCAATGCGGGGATCCCGGAATTAAAAAACGGCAAAACAACCTACAGCATAGGGCCCGAAGAGTTCGGCACCCTGATGAGGCCATTTGCCGAACTTGGCGTGAATCTCATCGGAGGCTGCTGCGGAACAACTCCTGAACACATCGAAGCGATAAAAAAACATCTTCCTGATTACAGGAAGCCTGAAGAAAAACCTGTTTTCTGCGGGGCCGTCACTTCGGCAACCCGAACAGTATTTATAAACCCGTCCGGGCCGCTTGCGATAATAGGTGAGAGGATAAACCCCACAGGCAAGAAAAAGCTGACAAAGGAACTTTTGTCAGGGAAAATGGCGGAGGTCGGAAATCTGGCAATCGAGCAAGCCGAAGCCGGCGCTGATATTCTCGACGTTAATGTGGGTGTTCCCGGTATCGATGAAAAATCTGCGATGCGGGAAGTTGTCGAAGAGCTTGCGGAAACCGTTGATACTCCTCTTTGCATAGACAGTTCGGATCCCGAAGCGATTGAATCGGCTCTGAGGATATATCCCGGGAGAGCTTTGATAAATTCGGTATCGGCAGAAAAATCAAAAATGGAGAAGCTTTTTCCGATCGCGGCAAAATACGGAGCTATGATCATCTTGCTGCCGATCGATGAAAACGGAATACCGCAATATGCGGAGCAAAGATGTTCTCTAATAAGGGAAGCGGTGAAAAAAGCCGGAGAATACGGCATCTCAAAGGAAGATATTTTAGCCGATGGCCTTGCAATGGCTGTTTCTGCAGAGGAGAACGCACCCGAAGAGACGCTTAAGGTGATAGAGTGGTGCCGGGAAAAATTCAAGATCGCGTCTGTAATAGGCCTGTCGAATATTTCCTTCGGACTTCCCGAGAGACAGCACATCAACGCGGCATTTCTTTCCATGGCAGCGGACAGAGGTCTTACGGCCGCTATCGCAAATCCGGAGATAACTTCGCTAATGGATACGCGGTTTGCATGCGACGTCCTGACAGGAAGGGACCTGTCAGGTCTTGCATATATCAGGCGTTTTACTGCAAAGCGAGATTTTAAGGCAACGGAGGAAGACAAAGGTCCGGAAGCGGATAGCCGGGGGAAAAACCGAAATTCTGAAACTGCAGCAGATTTATTTTCTGCCAAGGAAAGTATTGAGAAGGGCATTTATGACGCTGTAATAGAAGGAAATCCGGATGCCGTAGTGAATTTTACGGAAAAAGCCCTGAAGACGGGTGTAAATCCGCAGGATATCGTGGACAGACTCTTGATTCCTGCGATAAATAAAGTCGGAGATCTTTTTGACAAGCAAATATATTATTTGCCTCAGCTCATTCGCAGCGCAAATACAATGAAAGCGGCTTTCGAAAAACTGCAGCCGCTTCTGGAAAAAGAAAGTTCGGGAAAAGCAGGAGAAAAAATAAAAGTTGTGCTGGCGACGGTCAAGGGTGACATTCACGATATCGGCAAAAATATTGTGGCTCTAATGATGCGCAATCATGGCTTTGAAATTTACGACCTCGGCAAGGATGTCAGCGCGGAGGAGATCGTTGGAAAAGCAGCAGAAACAGGCGCTAAAATAGTCAGCTTGTCAGCTTTGATGACCACAACGATCGGAGAAATGAAAAATGTAATAAAATTAATCAGGGAAAAGGGACTTGACTGCAAGGTCATGATAGGAGGCGCGGTAGTTACCGGCGAATATGCCGGGGAAATCGGAGCGGATGGCTACGCCCCGGATGCCAATGCGGCCGTAAAGGTAGCAGTCAGGCTTGCTGCTGAAATCTGATCATTTTAAGAAGTTTATCTAGACTGATATATTGGGAAAGAGGAAGCTAAGATATGGGAACAGGTAATGCTATATGGGCGTTTTTACTTACGCTGGTTGCGGGTCTTTCGACAGGTATCGGAAGCCTTTTCGTGCTTTTGTGGAAAAAAACAAATGCCAAAATCCTGTCGGTAATGCTTGGCTTATCAGCCGGCGTTATGATATATGTGTCTTTTGTTGATATTTTCCCATCGGGACAGGAACTGCTGATATCGGAATTCGGCAAAAAAGCAGGCTCATGGATAACTGCGGCGTCGTTTTTCGGAGGCATGCTCCTCATTGGGGTTATTGACAAATTGATACCGTCCAAAGAAAATCCCCACGAATCGAGGAGCATAGAAAAAATAAACAGCTGCGGTTTCGGCACCAACAGCGGTTTGATACGCACAGGCATGCTAACTGCCATAGCAATTGCCGTACATAATTTCCCTGAGGGAATAGCAACATTTACCGCCGCGCTGCATGATAGAACGATAGGCATCCCTATTGCGATAGCGATCGCGCTTCACAATATTCCCGAAGGTATTTCAGTTGCAATACCTGTTTATTGCGCGACGGGAAACAGAAAAAAGGCTTTTATGTGGTCATTCCTGTCGGGACTTTCGGAACCTGCCGGGGCTCTCATTGCATTTCTGATACTCATGCCTTTCCTGAATAATGTTGTGTTCGGAATACTTTTAACATCCGTTGCGGGCATCATGGTATACATCTCAATGGATGAACTTCTTCCTACCGCGGAAGAGTACGGCGAGCACCATTTGGCGATCGCGGGGCTTATTGCGGGAATGGTGCTGATGGCGCTCAGCATACTTGTTCTGACCTGATAAAATCAACGCTTGGCTGACTTTGCTGATGATATAATTTTCTTTATCAATATCGACGCAAGGTATCCGAGTATGGAAATCAGTATAATGGCTGCGCCGGAGGATATGTTCAGGCTGTACGACAGCCAAAGCCCTGTAATGCAATAAAGCAGGCCTGCCAGAACCGAAAAAATCATTATTTTCTTCAGATCATATGTAAATAGCCTTACAGCAGCGGGCGGCGCCGTGAGCAGCGCGATGACCAGTATTATTCCGACCACTCTTATAAGTACGACCACCGTGAGAGCTATAAGTATGAATAAAAGGTAATCGAGAAGAACTGTTTTTATTTTAAGTACCCGGCAGAATTCCTCGTCGAAAATATACGCTCGCATCGTATTGAATAAAGCTATGATCAAAAATGTCACCAATACAACAAGAGAAAGCATCATGATCAAATCGCTTCTTGTAACGGTCAGGATATTACCAAAAAGATAAGAGGACATATCAGGCGGATAACCGGGCGTAAAGGCTATGAACAGTACGCCTAAAGCCATTCCCGCTGACCAGAACATACCGGTGAGGAGATCGGTATTGGTTTTGGATCTCCTGTTAAGAGTTACTATTCCAATGGATGCTGAAACAGAAAAAACAAGCGCCATTATTATAGGCTCGACACCGATAAGATATCCTAGACCAATACCGCCGAAGGACGTGTGGGCGATCCCGCCGCTCAACATAACGAGCTTCTTTTCAACTATTATCGTACCGATGATACCACATGCCATACTAGCCAATATTGAGGCAAGAAGGGCATTCTGAAGAAAATTGTATTCCAGGAGGGCTTTAATCATGTTTTTCCTCCATGTGCCTGGGAAGAACTCTGTGAGGTACTCCGTGCGCGATGAGATCGACCGGGCATCCGTATAATCTGTCAATAACAGCAGGCCCGATGGAGGGTTCGCCGTGATAATGCAGCTCCCTGTTCAGACAAGCCAGGTTTTTGACATATGAAGAAACCGCGCCCATATCATGGCTGGCAATAATGATAGTGATTTTCCGGCTAAGTTCCTTTAGGATATCGAATATCCTAAGCTTTGACGTGTCGTCGACACTTGCGGTCGGCTCGTCAAGGATAAGCACTCGAGGTTCAACGGAGAGAGCCCGGGCTATGAGGACTCTTTGTATCTGGCCGCCTGATAAACCGCCGATCTGGCGTTTTCTGAGAGCGGCAACTTCAAGCTCATCCATTACCCTGCGGACGATCGATTTATCCTCATCATCATATTTGTGAAAAAATGATGATTTGCGCCCGAGCCTTCCCATCATGACAACTTCTCCGACATTAGCAGGGAAGTAATGATCGAAGGTCGAAAACTGAGGGACATACCCGATTTGATCCGCAGCTTTTGAAGGATCTTTTCCAAAGACTGTAATCGTGCCTTTCGCCGGCACGATCAAACCCAGAATTGTCTTCAGAAGAGTGCTTTTGCCTCCGCCGTTAGGTCCGATGATACCTAGAAAATCGCCTTCTTCAATATTTAAGTTGATATCGGACAGAGCGCATATATTTCCGTACCAAACGGAAAGATTTTTTATTTCGATTGCATTGCCATGCATTAAAGATTCTCCATTTAATTTATTGTGGAAACTTAATCTCCTTCGGGAAGCCGGTTCAAAACCTCTTTAAAGGTTGCCGCGATCTCTCGCATATTTTCTTCATATTCAGCCGCAAGCGGATCGATCATAACTGCGCTGCCGTCGATCTCCTCCGCAAATGCAATTGCCTGCTTGCTGTCAGATGAAGCCTGGTAAAATATGACCTTGATATTTTTTTCTTCAGCTATGTCAGCCATTCTTTGAATAGTTGCAGCAGTAGCCTCTTTTCCGCTCTCCTCGAGAGAGAGCATTTCGAGGCCGTAATCGTCTGCAAAATATCCAAGCGAAGGATGATAAATAAAGAATGTTCGGCTTCCGATGCCTTCAAATGATGATCTGATCTCTGCATCAAGAGCGCCGAGGACTGACTTGTAGGCTTGGGCGTTTTCATAATAGTATTCCTTGTTTGAACTGTCTATCTCGGAAAGCTTTTCAGCGATTATTTCCGTCATCAGCGCCACTCTTTTTGGCGATAGCCATATATGAGGGTCCGGCGCTTCCTTTGAAGAACCCGATAGAGAGGAATCATTATCGTCTTCGTGAGCTTCATCAAAATAGATCGGAGGGTATGTCCGGGCGACTGTTTCAAAAAGATTCACTATTAATATATCAGGATTGAGGTCCATTATCCTGGGAAGTATATTCGCTGATTCAGCAGGAACGCCTATTGTAAAATATATATCCGCCCTGCTCAGTTTTTCGATGAGCTGAGGTGATGGCTGATAGTGTTCGGGACTGTTTCCGGGAGGAATCAGAGTTATTATATCGAAAAGGTCTCCGGCGACTTCTCTGACCATCGTCATTTCCGGAACGATCGTCACAGCTATAACTCTTTTGCCTGAATCATTGGCTGTTTTTGCGCAGCCAAAAAAGATCAAAATCGTAAAGGCAAGGCAGACCGAAAGCAGCAAAATTTTGGGAATTTTCATTTTTAATCGACCTCTTCATATTACCAACGAATCAAGTATAATTTTTAAGGAGAGAAGTGTCAACATTGACACTTAACGGACTTCTGTGTTAATTTACTTTTAAGGCGCAAGATATAAATACAATTAAAGCAAAGAAATCTGCAGGCAGAGGAATCTTAGAGTAAAGGAATCCGTGATGAGAAATAAAAAAGTAAGGTCAATAGTATTGTCGGGTCTTTTTATAGCTGTCGGAGTATTGCTGCCGGTGGTATTTCATGCTACGGGAAGCGGGGGCATTTTCCTGCCCATGCACATCCCGGTTATGCTTGCGGGTTTTTTCCTTGATATTCCGTTTGCTTTGGCTGTCGGCATTGCCACTCCGCTGGTCAGTTCCCTGATAACCGGAATGCCTCCTTTGTTCCCGGTAATGCCATATATGGCTGCTGAATTGCCGGTATATGCATTGGTTTGCAGCCTGTTGTACAGAAAAATCAAGCTGAATGCGCATCTTTCCCTTGTGATAAGCATGATTGCGGGTAGAATTGCCGCAGCTTCCGCTGTTTGGATACTTGCGACATTTTTTGCCGCAAATCTTCCGGCTCCGCCCGCATTTATTGCCGCGGCAATCGTTTCGGGTCTTCCCGGTATCGCTTTGCAGCTTCTTATAATCCCGTTCGTTGTATCTGCGGTTGAAAGAAACCTGTATGCAAGAAAGAAAGGACAGGAATGAACCAGAAAAAGTATTTCGACAAACATGCTGATACATGGGATGAAACCTGTTTCCACGACAAGTCAAAGATAGAAACCATAATGGAAATCCTTAAGTTGCCGGATGGGGCTTCTGTTGTTGATGCCGGCACCGGGACAGGCATTCTTCTGCCTTACATACATTCAAAAATCGGACCGAACGGTTCAATAACCGCCGTGGACATTTCCCGGAAAATGATAGACAGAGCGGAAGAGAAATTCAATTTTGAGAATGTTGATTATCTTGTCGCGGATGTTCTTAAACTCAAACATGCCAGGGGAAAATATGATTATATAATATGCTACAGTATGTTTCCTCATTTCAAAAATCAGAAAAAGGCTGTGTCAAAGTTGGCCGCGCTGCTAAAAGAAGGCGGGAAACTGGCAATTTTCCATTCGCAAAGCAGGAATGAAATAAACGGATTACATGCAAAAATCAATGGCGCAGTATCGAGAGCCAGACTGCCTGAGATGCCTGTTATTCGCAAATACCTTAGTGAAGCGGGTCTTTCTTTGGATTTGGAAGTGGATGATGAAAATATGTTTTTAGCCGTCGGAACAAAAACAAGCTCCGGCGATCAAAATATATTTAATGTTGGCGGGAAATAACATTGAACATATAACCCCTCGATGATATAATCTCATTGAAAACTGAATAAAACTTGTCAGGTGTCCGCGCTGCGGATGAAAAGGGAAAGCGGTTCAAAACCGCTGCAGCCCCCGCTACTGTGAGTGGATCAGATTTCGGAGAGGTGCCACTGCCCCAAAAGGGCGGGAAGGTTCCGGAATTATTGCCACAAGCCAGGAGACCTGCCTGACGGATAAATTGTATATTCTTCGGAGGGAGGGATGAAAATTCGATGTGCAAAACCTACCCAAACCTCAGAGTTTGGGTTTTTGTTTTTCGAATGATGAATAAAGGCTCAGATGAAGGAAGTGAAAATAATGAAGGGACTCGTGCACATTTACTCGGGCGACGGAAAAGGGAAAACATCAGCTGCAATAGGTCTTGGAATAAGGGCTTTCGGAAGAGGATTAAACGTCCTGCTGGTGCAGTTTCTGAAAAGCGCGGACAGCGGCGAGATACGAACTATACAAAAGCTTGGTCCGGGGTTTGAAGTAGTCAGAGGAAGAAAACCTGTCAAATTCCTGTGCGACATGAACGAAAAGGAATTTACGGATGCGGCTGAGCAGCAAAAAGAGCTTCTCGAAACTACTGCAAAGAAAATCAAGACCGGAACATATGACATGTTGATCTTAGATGAGATACTCGGAGTTATCGAAAACAAAATGATAGATGTCGGAAGTGTTGAAGAGCTTGCTGAGGGCAGGCCGGAAACGCTGGAACTTGTTTTGACCGGGAGAATTGCTCCTGCCGAACTTGCGCAGATCGCCGACTATCATTCGGAAATCAAATGTGTCAGGCATCCAATGGAAAAGGGAGTACGAGCGAGAAAAGGGATTGAAAACTAAACAAAAGAAGGGACAAAAAAATGAAGGATAAAATAATCGCATTGCTTATAGCTGTTGTATTTATAGCAGGTTCTGCGGGATGCTCTCCCCAAAAAAACGCCGAAGGTGTTACAAATGCAGGATCAGCCGAAGTTGAGTATCCGCTGGCTGTGACCGACAGTCTCGGCAATAAAATGGTGATAGAACAGGAACCTCAGAGGATAATATCTCTTGCATTGGGCTCCGACGAGATAATTTTTGAAATAGTCAATAAATCGAGGATCAAAGCTCTGTCTTACCTTTCAAAGGATCCCGGGCTTTCTAATATCGCAGGCAGAGTCGGTGATATTGAAACTATAGGCACAAACTCTGAACTTGTTATTGCAGCTCAGCCGGATATAGTTTTTGTAACTACATGGTCAGATGCCGATTTCATAAAACAGATCCGTGAAGCGGGGATAACGGTTTACGCATTCTCAAGTCCGGTCGGCATAGAGACTGTTAAGGACGTGATCAAGGAAATTGCATATGTTTTGAATGTCGTCGAAGAAGGCAGAAATCTGATCGCATGGATGGACGAAAAGCTGGAGGACGTCAAATCAAAGCTTGCCGGCATCGCTCCCGGTTCTGAAAAAAGTGTCATGAGCCTTGACTCGTTCTATTACACATATGGGAAACAGACTACTTTTGATTCTCTGGCACAGCATGCGGGAGTTATCAACCTTGCTGCGGAAAGAGGGATGGAAATGTGGGTCCTTGTGTCAAAGGAACAGATTATCGATATGGATCCGGAAATGATATTGCTGCCTTCGTGGTCATACGAGGGATTTGACGCTGTGAAATTTGCCGACGAATTTAAAAATGACAAAAGTC
>JAQVNH010000019.1:0-933 GCA_028703215.1 Eubacteriales bacterium | reverse complement strand
AAGTCTGGCGGGGGTCAGCGCGATAGTTAACAGCGATGTGTTCTCTCTACCGGAAGCCCATATGACATCATTGTCGCAATATATGGTTCTCGGAGTGGAAGATATTGCACGGGCGGCATATCCGGAAATGTTTGACTGACAGGGGAGAATCTGAATGAGCGGCGTCACCGGGAAACTTTTAAAATTTATTCCAGTCCTTGTGCTGATATTCATCGCAGTACTTATTGCGGCATTGGCGATAGGGTCGGTAAGCGTGCCTTTTAAAGAAGTTGCGTCGATAATTCTGAATAACGTAGGATTAACGGGAGATTCCTCTGCTTTTACAGATTCACAGGAAAGCATTGTATTTTATGTGAGGCTTCCGCGTGTTCTTCAGGCGGCATTGGTCGGGGCAGCGCTTGCGGTATGCGGCGCGGTAATGCAGGGTATTTTTCGAAACCCGATGGCAGATCCCGGTATTCTCGGAGTGTCAAGCGGAGCGGGATTGGGAGCCGTTATAAGCATTGCATCGGGATTGCAGGCAACAAGCATCTATTTCACGCCGGCATTTGCCTCGATTGGAGCGCTTGGAGCCGCATTCCTCATATTTGCGCTTTCTTCGAGGAAGGGAAAGATCCCCGTCATTAATATGATCCTCTCAGGCATGGCTGTAAGCATGTTCCTGTCCGCTATCACTACATTCATTCTTTCGTTCGTGTCGGGAGACCAGGTCAAACAATATATGTTCTGGACTGTGGGAAGCTTCAATTCAAGCAGATGGGAGAATATCAGACTGATCGCTGTTCCGATACTAGTCTGCATGGCATGCCTTCGGATCCTTGCCAGGGATCTCAACATAATGATGCTTGGAGAGGAGGAAGCGCAGTCTGTCGGCGTAAATACCTCCGGGACGAGGATACTCCTTCTGATATTTGCTTCAATAGCAACTGCGGC
>JAQVNH010000191.1 GCA_028703215.1 Eubacteriales bacterium | reverse complement strand
GAAATCAAAGAATAATTCTGCTGCAATAAAGTCACAAAATCACCTGTTCGCAAGGCACAGGAGGGCGGGGAGGGTTCGTATTGGCAAGAGTCATTGCAATAGCCAACCAGAAGGGCGGGGTTGGCAAAACCACAACAGCGGTAAATTTAAGCGCTTGTATAGCCGTAAAAGGCAAAAAAGTGCTGATAATAGATATCGACCCGCAGGGGAATACCACAAGCGGACTCGGAATAGATAAAAAAGCAGTCCAGAGCTCCACATATGATGTGATCATAAACGGCGAGGAAATGAGTGACAGCATGCTTGCAACTGCGATCGAAAAACTTAAAATATGTCCCTCAAACATAGATCTTGTCGGAGCAGAAATCGAACTTGTTTCGGTCATTTCAAGAGAAATGAGATTAAAGGAGGCGGTAAACAGCGTAAGAGATAAATTCGATTATATTCTTATCGATTGTCCGCCTTCATTGGGTTTGCTGACAATCAACGCCCTCGCGGCCGCAGACACGCTGCTCGTTCCTATCCAATGCGAATATTACGCGCTTGAAGGTCTAAGTCAGCTGATGGACACCGTCAAATTGGTAAGAAAGCATCTGAACACCAGGCTTGAAATGGAAGGCGTTGTGCTTACCATGTTTGACGCAAGGACCAATTTGTCGATGCAGGTTGTCGAAGAGGTAAAAAAATATTTTACAAACAAGGTTTACAGCACGGTGATCCCGAGGAACGTAAGGCTAAGTGAAGCGCCAAGCCACGGGATGCCGGTCATTCTATATGATCCCCGATCAAAAGGCGCGGAATGCTACATGGAGCTGGCAGATGAAGTGATCAGCTGCGCGGAGGAGGAGAGAAGAAAATGAAAAAGGGACTGGGAAAAGGCCTTGGCGCGCTTTTATCAGTGGAAAACGACGAAAGAGATGTCAAAGAGCTCAAACTCAATGAAATCGATCCAAACATAAATCAGCCGCGACAGGACTTCGATGAAGAAAAACTTGCCGAACTTGCGGAGTCAATAAAACAGCACGGCGTGGTACAGCCGATAATAGTAAAAAAAGAGGGAAATACTTACAAAATCGTTGCGGGAGAGAGAAGATGGCGCGCCTCAAGACTTGCCGGACTTGAGACCATTCCCGTTATAATTCGCGAATATTCTGAGCACGAGCTTATTGAGATAGGTCTCATAGAAAATCTGCAGAGGGAAAACCTTAATCCGGTCGAACAAGCTCGCGCTTACAGCAGGCTGATAGAGGAGCACAACCTCACACAAGAAAAGATTGCCGAGGCAATAGGAAAAAGCCGTTCTGCAATCGCCAATTCACTTCGGCTCAATAAGCTTGATGACAAGATAAAACAGTATCTAATAGAGAGTAAACTGACTGAAGGACACGCAAGGGCTATATTGTCGCTTTCCGGAAGAGAAAAGCAGATAGCCGCAGCCGATGTGATCGTCAAGCGCGGAATGAACGTTCGGGATGCTGAAAGATATGTGAAAGCAGCATCTCAGAAAAAACGCAAAGTTAAAAAGAAGGGGATGGACGAAGACTTACAAATAGAAATTAAGGCGCTTGAAGATAAGCTAAAGAACATTATGGGAACAAAAGTAAAGCTGCACACAGACGGAAAACAAAAAGGAAAGATAATAATAGAATATTACTCCGGAGAAGAACTTGAGCGGATTTTAGGCATATTCAATAAGATCGGAAAGCGCTGATTGTTTCACGTGAAACAATATTGCACAGGCGGGCGGGACTGATTGACAAAGAGGCGCGCAGCATGTTATATTATTCCTTGGCGCGTTTAAGGAGAGATGGTCGAGTTGGTTTAAGGCACCGGTCTTGAAAACCGGCGTAGGTGCAAGCCTACCCTGGGTTCGAATCCCAGTCTCTCCGCCAAAAATACAGGCCGCATAAACATGAATCAGGCATGAAAAAAATGGAGAAGTACCCAAGTCGGCTGAAGGGGGCGGTTTGCTAAACCGTTAGTAGTCGCAAGGCTAGCCCGGGTTCGAATCCCGGCTTCTCCGCCATAAAAGGCAATGATTGCAAGCTCAGAGAAACTGCCTGTTAAAGAGGCGGTTTTTTTGAGCTTTGATTTGAAGAGCGGATGGCTCTGGATATGCTTAATTATTTAATAAAGTAATAAGAATTAAGCAAATATTCCTGATCGTATTTTACGGATAATCTGAAAAGATGATTTTTAACCGCCGCAACAGAATTTCCGGTATTCGCATAAGTTTGAAGCAGGTCCTCGAAGCGCTTTTTTTCCTTTTCGCCGGCATAGTTTTTAAAATATCCCCAAACATGCAATGCGGCATTGACAAAATTTCCTTGATTGTGAACATGTCTGTAAGCATCCTCAACAGCGCTGTAGAAAGCTGCTGCGGGGTATGGGGATTTATCTCTCAGAAGCCCTCTTATTTTCCGGTAATCGTTCGGAGATCTTTCAAGGACAGCGTATTTATACCTTGCCCACTCTGCTTCCAATATGCTTATATGTCCGTTTATCGAAGTGGAATTGATGCACTTGAGGGCGGATAAATTTTTGTCTTTGACCTCAAGCATTATATCCGGCTTTCTTTCACCGAGACCGGAGTAAAATTTCATAAATGCTTTTAAATGAATACTTTCCGAGTGAGAGCCGGATCTTTTTGAATGATTCTGCTGTGAATAATGTATTTTTTGTATGCCGTCTTTTTCTTTCCAGGATAGAGCGCATTTT
>JAQVNH010000018.1 GCA_028703215.1 Eubacteriales bacterium | reverse complement strand
CATTCACCGACTTCAAGGCAATTATGTTGAGCATTACGGGTTTGCGCAGGAGTACATCATCGGCTAAATCCGGGCCCATGATTTTTTTTACCAGTGTCAAACTGAAATATTTGCCTGCAACGGATGCTATCTGCAAAAAGCTCCTTATATTGTCGTCTAAATCAGATATATTAGCCAAGACAAGGTTTTGGATATTATCCGGCAGCGACAGCATTGTGTCACTGCTCGGGAAAGCGATGCCGTCCTGTATCTTATATTTTTCTGTCCGGATAAGCGCCGCAGCCAGTTCCTTTATGTACAGCGGATTTCCTCCGGTAAAATGCTTAACGGCCGAAAACAGCTTTTCATCCAATCCGCTGCAGGTCAGAAGGCTGCAAGTCATTTCTTTTGTGTTTTTGTCGTCTAATGCTGAAAGAGAGATCGCCCTGCCCTTACTTTCAAGGCCGGGGATAATTTCATTCATGTCGACCCTGGAGGTCAGCACAAACATTATCCTTGGCTCTTTAAGAGTCGACAGTACTTCCTTCATTATCCGGAGAGATGTGTCGTCAGCCCAATGCAGATCGTCAACTACCATTATGCAGGTATTTTTTTTGCATAAATTTTCTATGAAGATCTTGAGCTGCTTAATGACCTCTCTTCTGATATTTTCTATCGACATCGAGTTGAGTATCATTGTAAAGTCATTATCCCTGCTCAAGCCCATTACCATCCCGAGATAATCACACGCCCTTTTTGTTTCCTCTTCCGGAAAGTCGGGCATTATATAATCGAGGAAAGAAACAAGTCTGTGAAGTTTGACATTATTATTGTCCCTCACGTTTATATTCATTATCGTCATAAGCGCTGTTGACAACAGATGGAGAGATCTGCTCTGAAAAGTACTGCTGCACTCGACCCATATTTTTTTTGCGCCGGTGTCAACTTCAGATAAAAATTCTTTTACAAGCCTGGTTTTTCCTATCCCCGCATCACCGGCGACCGATACTAACTGTGTGCCGGCCCTTTTTGTCCTGGCATAAATGGAGTTCATCAGTGAAATTTCGTTTTCTCTCCCCAAAAAAGTGAAGCCGGCTTCAAATAAATGCTCTCTTTTGACCTCAATCGGAGAATAGCACTTGACTGCTTCTTTCCTGTTTTTTGCATTGATGCTCCCGGCATCCGTGTAGACTATAAAATCACGGGTGGTCGCATAAACTGATTCCGATGCAAGAATGACTCCCTCAGACGCATTTGCCTGAAGCCGCTGAGCGATATTCACGGTATCCCCCATGACGGTGTAATCCTGATCAAAGTAGTTTCCGACTTTGCCGGTCACCACAAGGCCATAGTTCACTCCGATGGACAAATTCAGCTTTATGCCTTTTGACGACAAATAGGTTTCGCTGAAGCTTTTTACAAGGTCTTTCATTTGAAGCGCGCACACGGCAGCTCTCCTGGCATCATCGCTGTGAGAATATTTCGCTCCGAACAATATCATCACGCAATCGCCGATAAATTTGTCGATCGTTCCTTCCAATTCGTAGACAGGCCTTGTTATATATGTAAAGCAGTCGTTGATGATATCACGGACTTCCTCGGGATCCATATTTTCAGACAGTTTAGTAAATCCTGAAACATCCGCAAAAATAACTGCGACATTTTTCCGGTTCTCGGACAGTTGGCTGTTGTTTGTTTTTGAAATTTTCGGATTTTCCCTGGCAAGTTTTTCGCCGCACTGAGAACAGTAGGAGGAGAATTCCGAGTTTGGTGATCCGCACATGCCGCATCTGACCGCAAATTTCGCTCCGCAAAGCCGGCATTCAGTTTCATCGCCCGTATGAAGTTTGAAACCGCAGCTGTAGCAAAGCATTTAATGTCCCCGGATTTTTCTTTTCTTTAATTTTTGCAGGGTTTGTTCTGTAAAACCCAAATCATGATACAATGGTTATAATTCAGCATACAGTAACATTATAGTATCATTAGCACATCCAGTAAACAATAAATGCTGATTTAGTTTTCTCTCGAAACGGAAGGTGGCCAAATTGTCAGACGAAATTGACAGCCAGCGGATGATACGTCTGCAAAATGAAATAATCGACTTGTACGATATCGGCAAGTCCCTTTCCTCTGAAAAAGATACCCTCAAATTGTTTGAAAAAATATTAAACGCCAGCATACGTCTTACTTCTTCCGATGCAGGGACCTTGTACCTGGTCATTGAGAAAAACAGCGGAGACTGGTCTTATGTTGATGAAACAAGCATCGGGGAAAAGCAGTTCAAATTTGTCATCGCAAAAAATATGAGCATTGATGTAAAGCTGCAGGCTTCAGTCCTGCCTATCTTAAACACAAGTATTTCCGGATATACGGCAATGACGGGAAAATCACTGAGGATAGACGACGCTTACGAGATCGACAGCTCAAAAGAATACAGTTTAGACCGCAGCTACGATACCGCAACAGGATATGTCACAAAATCGCTTCTGTGCGTTCCGATGAAGGAGCACAGCGGGAAGGTCACCGGAGTAATACAGCTGCTGAACAAAAAGCGTGACAGAAATTTAAAAATCAATTATCTTGATGCTTCGTCAAAACAAAACATCATACCCTTTAACCATGGCGACGAAATGCTCATGAATTCTCTTGCCGGGCAGGCAGCAGTCGCTCTTGAAAACAGTCTCCTTTACAGAGATTTGAATAAGCTTCTGCAGGAGTATAAAAAACAGAACGAGCATCTTTCTCTCCTCAGCAGAAAAATACTCAAGGCGCACGAGGAGGAAAGAAAAAGGATAGCTCGAGAGATCCATGACGGACCTGCTCAGCTGGCTTCCGGAATGGTCATGAAACTTGATGTATGCAGAAAACTTCTTCAAAAAAAAGATGTCGACTCCCTGAGTAGTGAACTGGATATTCTCGGACACGGACTTCGCGAAACTGTAGGCGACATAAGGAGCATAATATATGATCTCAAACCCGCAAGTCTTGACAACGGACTGATATCGGCAGTCGACGGCCATATAAAAATATTCGAGGAGCATACGGGGCTGAAGGTCGATTTGAGATCGCATGGCGATGACAAAGGGCTTGAATACTATATTGTTTCCACGCTGTACCGCATCGTTCAGGAAGCGCTTTCAAACGTTCACAAGCACGCGGAAGCGAGCGGGGCCTCAGTGCTGATAGATATCAAAGACGATTCGCTGAAACTTGAAATATCCGACAACGGCAAGGGTTTTGATACCGGTCTTCTCAGTAAAACCAGAAAAACTGTTGAAGGGGGTTTCGGAATAGAGGGAATAAAGGAACGTGTCGAACTTGTAAGGGGCAGAGTAGCGATCACATCGGACGCCGGAAAGGGAACCAGTTTAAGCATAACTGTGCCTTTGGGAGCAGAGTAAGCTTATATGGCACTGTTTTTGCAGGTCAATCTCCTTTCCCGCCCTTTTTCCATTTTACCGACAGGAGAAGTCTGCTGTAAAGATCGTCTTTGATATCTATGTGAAGGTTTTTTATTTCCTCGTCGGACGGGACCGTTTGTCTGAATTCTATAAACGGTATGTCCTCTATAATTGCCAGCGGAGTCTGCTCGTTGGCCTCCCCCATGCACAAAACCGCTGAAGCCGCTAAAGCGTCGGCAATATTCACTCTTGTCATTTTGAGCTTTCTTCCGAAAAGATCGGGCTGCCCCACCCTTGAATTCAGTCCGGAAAAGCCGCAGTGCGCTATACATTTCCCGGTGACTCCCCATCTGAGGGGAGATGATATGCTGTCGGTCAGTATGACCCCCAGGTTTTTCAACCCGAACTTGCTTCTGAGATATTCCCATATAATATTTGCCGAACGCTGAGGGTCCTCGGGCCATTTCACATAATATTCGTTCGTGTTTGACTCGTCGATGCCTGCCGATGGTACCAGCATGTTGTTTTTGATCGTCAGGTAGACGCTGTATTTGCTCTTGTTTCTAGGCAAAAAGGATTCCGCCTCCGCTTCGATCAAATCGTCTTTTTCTGTTTCGGTCTTCCTTACGGCATTCCCTTCGCAGAGAGCCACTACCTTCGAGGTGACCGCAATAACGCTATTTTCAGGTATGCAGGTGAGTGATTCGGATAATAGCTCCTTTATATCACAGGAGTTTACTTCAACGATCCTGGTCTTTACGGTTTTAACTTTCATATTATCTCCAGCTTTCCTTTGGTATATAATGCCATCGACTTCCGTGAATTTGATTTTACAGCAATTATATAATAATACAAGTATGTAATTCTTGACAAAAGCGCGGTGCTGGTATAAATTGTTATAAATTCTTGGACGGATACACTTCTTATTTGACGGTCAACGCAGAAAGGCAGGTGTGCGCATTGATCATTGTTATGAAACCCGATTCAACTGAAAAAAACATAAGCGATATTACCTCAACACTTGAAACTCTCGGTTTGGGAGTCCACTTGTCGAGAGGAGAGGAGCGCACGATAATCGGCGTTATCGGCGACAAAAGAATGCTTGACGACGTTCCTCTTACCTTAATGGGCGGCGTCGAAAAGCTTGTGCCTATTGTCGAGCCATATAAACTGGCAAGCCTTTCCTTCCAGCCGGTCTCAAGCGTTGTTAAAGTCAAGGATGTCTTGATAGGAGGACCGGAGCTGGTAATGATAGCCGGTCCGTGTTCGGTGGAAAGCAGAAAGCAGATAATCGGAGTGGCCAAAGACGTAAAAAAATCAGGCGCTAAAATACTTCGGGGAGGGACCTTCAAACCCAGAACTTCTCCATATTCGTTTCAGGGACTTGAAGAAGAAGGACTCAAATATCTGAAAGAGGCCGGGGAAGAAACCGGTATGCCTGTTATTACAGAGGTCACCAGCGAACATACGGTCGAAATCGCCTTCGACTACTCTGACATGTTCCAGATCGGCGCGAGAAACGCACAAAATTATCAGTTGCTTAAAGCTGTTGGCCAGTCGCAAAAACCCGTGCTTTACAAGCGCGGTCCATCGACAACAATAGAAGAATGGCTCAATGCAGCTGAATACATAATGAGTGAGGGAAACTACAACGTAGTTCTTTGCGAAAGAGGGATACGCACATTTGAAACCTCGACAAGATACACTTTGGATATCAGCTCGATTCCGGTAATAAAATCCAAGAGTCATCTTCCCATATTGGCTGATCCCAGCCATGCGGCAGGTTTTTCAAGATATGTCCACTCTCTGTCAAATGCCGCAATAGCCGCAGGGGCTGACGGCTTGATAATAGAAGTCCACCCCGACCCGATGCATGCGATGTCTGATGCGGCTCAGCAGCTGACTCCTTCAGAATTCGACCTGGTATGCAAGGATGTTGCTCAAATTGCCAAAATCGTGGAGAGGAATTTCCATTATGGAAATCAATAAAATTTCGATAATAGGAATCGGCCTCATAGGAGGTTCTCTGGCCAAAGCATTTACACAGAGGACTGGAATCAAGGATATTACCGCAGTCGGGAGAAATCGGGAGATCCTCGACAGAGCTGTCGCCGAGGGCACAATAACAAGGGGTTTCACCGGTCTTAACGAATACGTTTACAATTCAGATATTATATTTATCTGCACTCCGGTCAGGACAGCGGTCAGTTATCTGACAAAACTTTCCGGAAAAGTTAAGCCGGAATGCATCATCACAGACGTTGCGAGCACCAAGGGCGAGTTGTCCAGGGCTGCTTTGTCATTGCAGCATAAAGTGCGTTTCATTGGCGGACATCCGATGACAGGGTCTGAAAAAGCCGGCTATGGCTCAAGCTACGCGCATCTGTTTGAGAATGCGTATTATATACTGACGCCCGGCGAAAATTGCGAAGAATCGGATCTTCAGGCAATGAAGCAGCTGGTCGGCTCCATCGGAGCCATTCCGATCGAGCTGGATCACGAGGAGCATGATCTTATAACAGCTGTTATAAGCCACATCCCTCATATTGCCGCCGCTGCGCTCGTAAATCTCGCAGGTGATTATGATACAGGCGGAGTCATGAAAATGCTTGCCGCCGGCGGGTTCAGGGATATGACAAGAATCGCGTCGTCCGATCCCGAGATGTGGGAAAACATCCTCCTGAGCAACAGGGAGAAGGTATTGGATGTGCTTTCCGGTTATGAAAACATACTTTCAGAGCTCCGAAGCGCTGTCAAATCAGGAAACTCGGCGCAGATAAAAGACTTTTTTCTGAGAGCGGGGAATTACAGATCAACTCTCAGAGACTCGGGCAAAGGACTTATCGAGCCGATCTATGAATTGGAGGTCGACATGGTCGACAAACCCGGCGCGATCGGCGAAGTTTCCACGCTGCTTGGCAAAAACCAGCTGAATATAAAGAATATGAATGTCATAAACAGCAGGGAAAATGTCCGCGGCTGTCTCAAAATAACGCTTGCCGGCCGCGATGATCTGACAAAGGCCTATTCTTTACTCAAAAACAGCGGCTTCAAAGTCTTCAGCAATTCAGCCAATTTTTAACGCAGCGTTGCAGCCCGAAATCCAGCCTGTTGCCAATTCAAATCGCAGTCATCTGTTCCGATTCGTCAATCCGTCTTGAATGACCCCGTCGGATTTTTCCCCGTGAGTACCTCAAGCAGTATCATTGCAGAGCATTCATCCGTTTCAGCATTATCGATGCTGAGCGATGATGTTATTACTCTGTTGACAAGGTTTGCATCTCTCAGATTTTCCAATATTGTCATAAAGTTATCTTTGGTCGTTTTAAACGATATCACAACAGTATAGATAGAATTCGTTCCCATTTCTTTTTGCGACAAATCAAAAGTGACCGTACTGCCGCTCAAATACGGATATGCTGCTGTGTCAAGGATTCTGATTATCTCAGGACGGTCGAGCCCCGGAAGCAATTCATTTGAGTATTCTCCGATACTTTTCGTCAGCTCTTCGATTTTTTTATCAATCAAAATAATTGCGCTTTGTACGACCTTCGAATCTGAAATCTCAGTTTTTGCTTCCGCTATCTGAGCCGTTACAAGGTCGTTTTTTTCGATATACTCCTTGAGAAAGAAATTATAATAGCCTGCCAGTGTCAGCACCGCGAAAAGCACAGCAAGCATAACGGCTTCCCTTTTGCTTAGTCCCTTCATTGCGCGGCACCCCCCTGTTTCGGAGACGCTTTGTATATCAAAACAAAATCAAATGTCCTGACGCCTTCCTCGCCGCTTATCGTTCCAAGAATCATGTCCGAAAACATGCCGCTTCTCCAGAGGCTGTCTTCAAATCCTGCAATCTCCGTATCCGCAGTCGCAGAGCCAAAAATGGTTATATTGTCTACAGCATACTCATATTTCAGTATTGTTATTGAGGGCGGGATTATTTTTTCTAACGCAGTCGCCATATCCAAGGACTCTCTGTTTGTTGAAAAAAAGCCGTCAATATTGTCTTTTTCCGCCTGGAGAGCAGTAAGCCGCCTGCTTTTAAGAAGGTAATCGGTTTTTATATCGGCATATCCCGAAAGTTCGTTTTCCAAAATCAACAGCTCGCTCTGCTTTGATTCAAGCATTTTTGAGGGCAGATAAAATCCGGCGGATATAAGCAGAACAATTAAGGCGATCGCCGCAGGCACACCTATGGAAACTGCTTTTGGAGGAGCCTTTTTTCTGGGTATCAGATTGATGTCAGTTTTTGTCATCGTCTGCCATCCTCTCTGAATGTCACCGCGAAAGCGTTTGTATATTCAAAACCGGTATGTTTTCGCGGAACATATTTATAGAAGGTTTCAACATATTCGTGCATGCATGCCACGGAAATGCCCAATGATTCTTTAAGTAATGCCGCGATGTCCTGTATATGGGACAACCCTCCGGATAAGTATATTATTTCGATGTCGCTTTCTTCCGCTTTGCTTTTGTAATAGTCGATGACCCTCAAAACTTCCGATGACATTTCTTTAACAAATGTCTCAATGATTTTCTTTTTTGTATTGAGCGTCTCGCCATATCTCAAAGTGTCGTTTTTAAATATAAAGCGTTCTACGATCTCCACAGGCTGCCCGATTTTATCCGCAATTTCCTTGCATATCCTCTTTACCCCCGTATTTATTGCTTTGCTGATGAACAGTCTTGAATTGCCGTAAATGCAGACCGATGTGTGTGAACTGTCCACACACAAGCAGGCAAAAGATGAAGCGGCTGTCTTATTAGACGCCAGGAGAAACTTGTGAAGCTTTTCATATGCATTTTCCATGGCATCGACATATTTTACTTTAAATCCCGCTTCTTTCAAGCATGCGACATAGCTCTCGACACGCTCGACGGGAGTTGCAAATACACTGAGCATAAGCTCTTTGCGGTCTTCAGTCTCGACTTTGTCTAATATCGTGTAGTCTATGGAATATCTGTCCGTATCAGCCGGTAAAAAATCCGATAATTCCAAAGCTATGCTGCCGGGAATATTTTCCTGCTCCATCAGCGGTATCATTATGCGTCTTATCACGATATCACAGCAGCTAATAGTGACCGCACAGGTCTTTTGCGCGGATCTCAGCTTTTTCTTTGCCTCTCTGATAGCTTGAAGAAATATTTGCTTAGACTCGATCTTGCCTTCGGATATAACGCCTTCCGGAACCTCCGAGTATGAATATCGCGTTATTTTCCCCTGTCTGTTGACACTTACCATTTTGATGCTTTTTGCTCCGATGTCGATTCCTATCATATTCTTTTGGATTACTGCCATTTTTTTCTCCTGACATATTCAATACTGAATAATCTATGGTGTTTGTATCTCTATTATTTTCCCGACATTGAAAAGATTTCCGAACGGGGCGCCCGGCACGCTGTCCTCGCCTCCGTCCTCCACAACGGCATAATCCGCGAGTATCTTCATTCTCTCGTAGTAGCCCAGGGTCGACTGTTCGTTGTAATACATGTTGACCTTTAAACTTGCATTGGTCACTTCAAATGAAAGCGTTCCCTTGACCAGGAACTGCCCGTAAAAATCAGGTTTCTTCGCCCCGAGGTTATTGTTTGTGTAGTAAAAATTATTTGCATATACCGTAAGATAATGACTTTCCTTGACTCCTCCCGAGCCATAAAAGTATATATCTCCTCCCGCGTAAGTAAAAAGGTTGTCCAGCAAGTTGTTTTCGCCGAGCGATAGGTCTATGCAGATATTGCCTGTGGCAAAAACCATAAAATTCGAGAGCTTTCCGAGGTTGTAAATCAAATTTTTATCGAAATTTACATCTCCCTGAACAAGCAGGGTTTTGTTATTCAGATCCTGAAAGCTGAGATCCCCTATCTTGATACTCGAATCGGATTGAACGATATTGACTGTACTCAGCGGGTAATTCGCGCCTGTCGCAAGTATTTCTATCTTGTCATCGGCAACCTGCGTGAAACCCTCTTCGCGTCCTTCAAAACGCGCGAATAATTCGTCCTGGACACTGTCCCACCATACAAATCCTTCGGGAATAGTATCCGAAATATTATACAAGTAACTGATATCGGGAATCACAGTGCCCGCCAGGGCTCCCAAAGGTGTTGCCGTAAAAGTGGAGTTGGCGGCGATCACGTTTTGAAACCAGATATCTCCCCCAACAAGCATGCTGTAACCCGAATACAGATAGATCTGCTCTCCCTGCGCGATAGCTGTCCCGTATGCCACTGCAAGCGTCATGGACATTCGGGAACTTCTTTTTTGAGCGCCCGCCTGCCCGACTGCAACAAGCTCGATCATTCCCGCATCGGTTTCCGACAAGGCTATGCCGAGGCCGGGTTCCCCCGCTGCCGGTGACAATATGTCGGATGGCAAGAGAAGCAAGGCGGTCGGGATAACATCCTGCGTAAAAGTTTCCCCTATCGATGTCCCTCCTGAATTTAATATTTTCCCTATTTCAATGACTCCGGCTTTTTTGATTGCTTCGCTGCCGAGCCTGAGCATCTGTTCCGAATCATAATATGCTTCCTCATAATTTTTGTATGCGGTTGACTGCAAAAAATTACTTCCGGACACGTATATGATCGAAGTTCCCAAAATAGTCAGTATCGCCATTGCGATTATTGTTGAAAGCAAAGCGGCGCCGCGCCGGGAACCCGCATGCTCAATTTTTTTACATTCTGCTTTTTTAAATTCTGCCGATATGCGCTTTTTTTTCAATTTCATCACTTTCATTTGGCTCTCCGCTTCGCTTGCAAAGGTCCGGCTCTTCAAAATTTCCGGCGGCGTTTGTTCTACTTTCTGAATGTAATTTGTGTTTCTATCGTTTTCATATCCGAATTGCTTTGAATAGCAATTGAAATGTCAGTTCTGGTCAGTTCATTCATGACCACCCGTATGTCGTTGACCCCCGGGATCATTTGGCTTCCCACAACATGTACGACTCCGTTTAAGTCGGTCTCTTTCATTTCGCGCGTGAGCTCCTTTGTGCCGCAGTCCAATCTGTATGTTATATCAGAACCTATATCCAATGTTTTGAATGCGGGCATGCCCGTTTCATCATAGAGGACCTGATCGAAAGCGCCGACCGAGTCCATGCGCCTTATATCGCGGGTCATCTGCATCAGGACGTTCCTGACTGCGCTCTGGCCGGTCACCGCTTTTGTGTTTGCCTGATAGACCTTTATGCCTGTCAGTACCAAAGAAAAGGAGGCGATCAGGATAACCGACAATATTGCCGTCGATATGACCAGCTCGACCAGTGTCAGTCCTTTAAGTCCATAGCGGTGTTTTGGCTTCTTTTCTATCCCTGATTTATCTTGGGTATTTATGTTTGTTTTTACTGATCCGGCCATATGCCTCTCCTTTCTTTCGTTTACGGAATCATAAGATTGACCTGCACAGTATCCTTTATGTCGGCAAGCTGCACAGACGCTCTTCCGTCTTGAACAAAATATGCTCTTATTTCTATCGCAACAAGCATTTTATCGTATATGTCGCCGGTTTCGAAATATTGAATGCGTCCCTCGGGAGGAGCCGGCACGACAGGAAATTTGACCCT
>JAQVNH010000190.1 GCA_028703215.1 Eubacteriales bacterium | reverse complement strand
TCCTCGAGATATATGATGCCGACCCTTCAAGTTTCGAAGGGGCGATTATTTCCTCCGTTATACCTGAGACGGATGCGCTTTCTGACGCAGTGGAAAAAATAACGGAGAAGAAACCGATCATTGTCTCGCCGGGAATCAAAACAGGTCTGAACATACGAATCGATAATCCCGCGCAGCTCGGCAGCGATTTAGTGGTGGCAGCTGTGGCGGCGCTTGCCGAATACAGAACACCGATAATAATCGTTGACATGGGTACCGCTACTACATTTTCAGTTATTGACAGAAAAAGAAATTTCCTTGGCGGCACGATACATGCCGGTGTAATGATCTCGCTCAATGCCCTGACCTCGAATACAGCACAGCTTCAGCAGGTCGAGCTTATAAAACCGGCAAATGTCATCGGCACAAATACCGTCGACAGCCTAAAGAGCGGACTGCTTTACGGCAACGCAGCCTTAGTGGATGGCATGATCGAACGTATTGAGGCAGAGCTTGGCGAAAAGACAACTGTCATTGCGACAGGAGGCCATGCTGAATACATAGTGCCCTATTGCAATCACAGCATCAAATACGACGAAGGCCTTCTCCTCAAAGGCCTCCTGCTGATTTATAATAAAAATAAATAAAAAGACCAGGGGGACAGGTTTAGTGGCTCTTCTGATGAGAAGAGCCACTAAACCTGTCCCCCTGGTCTTTTGGGTCTTATTTCTCTGCAGGAACGACGATTTGGAGAGCGCCGGGGAGGATGTCGAAGGTCGCTTCGTCGATTCGGGTTACTTCGCCGTCGAGGTTTATCGGCACTGAATCTGTTGAAATGATATGCACATGATTGCAGCGATGAAAAGTGATACCTCTCAATCCTTCGTGTTTGCCCTTTATGTACCTTGGGAACAATTTGAGGATTTCAAGTCTGCCCTTTTTTCTAATCAGGCAAATATCGAGAATGCCATCAGAGATGTCCGCACGCGGTGCCGGCATAATTTTATTACCGTAATATTTGCCGTTTGCCACAACCACTGCGAGCATTCTGCCTTCTATGACTTCCGAATCCATTGTGATTTTCATATTATAACTTTTGCACTTGATAAGTGTTACTACAAGACCAAGGATATATGATAATCCGCCCGGAATGAGAGGAATATGCTTTATCTTATTGGCCATATAGGCCGCCTCGGCGTCAAGCCCCATGGATGAAACGTTTGCGCAGCATCGGTCGTTGACTTTTACCACATCGATTGGTTTCTCGATTCCCCGGATGGTCCTTGAGACAATGCTTTCATAGACATCGTCTTCATAAATGCTTCTCAAATAATCATTTCCCGAACCGGCTGGAATGACAGCCAATGTGCTGCTGCTGCCAATCAATCCGTTTACGATCTCGTTCACGGTTCCGTCTCCGCCTACGGAGTAAACCCTGCACTGCTCCTTGCCGACGTGCTCTTTTACTATTTCAGTTGCATGACCGGGATATTCGGTAAACACTATCTCATAATCGTCGGTCAGAACTGCGGCTTCTATCCTTATTGTTTCTACGAAACCCAGCGCCCTGCCTTTGCCCGCCACAGGATTGACCACAAAAAGATGCTTCATCAGTACTTCCTCCATGCTTTTTTGTCGGGGACAGGTTTAATGGCTTTTTCCGTTGGTAAAAAAGCCATTAAACCTGTCCCCTTGGCTTTTACAATAACAGAAAAAAGGAAATATTTCCACTATTGTTTTAGTCGATGATAGGCTTTATTTCATAAGTGACTTCGCTGCCGGAAACTGTTACCAGCATGAACTTTGCGGTATCAAGCCGCTGAGTGGTCACGCTCGAAGCGCCGAAAGAGGAAACCTCGACATATTTGACATCCAGATCCATATGTGATGAATTTTCCGTGCCGGAATAGAATACCCACACTTCGCCGGACAGCTTCTGCGCATATTCAGACAATATTTTCCTGAATACATCGCACTCATCTTTGCTTTTGAAATCCTCGGGCGCATTATCCATGATTATGAAAAGGTTGGGGGCATTTGCGCTCCTAAGCTGCTGAAGCAGCCACTGCCACTGATCTTTGTTGCTCGCAAGTATTCCTCCCTCGGAAGTGTCGAGCCGGATGAAACGCGCATAATCAGTATTAAGCGCCGCATATTGAACGGTTGAGGTGTTGTGCCCGGCAGCCGGCAGGGTCGATAATTGAGGTTTTAAAATCAGTTTGCCGATCTCCGCAGTCCCGCTCCCTATAAGAAAGGCATTATCATATTTTTCATTTATTCTTTCGGAGAGTCTCTTTTCCAGCACCCGCTCCAGCGGATTGCGCGCGGCCTGCAGCTGAGAAAAAACAGAAAATCTGAACATTCCGTCTGATTCGCCAAATACAACACTGCGCAAATCGGCATCAGCGTGAGCAGAATCGGCGGGAACAGCCACATCGGCCGCATATATAGGGATCTCAGCGGTGAGGTCGTCAAAGTAAACCTCTCCGGTTTCCTGAACATTTGACATTTGCACGACATATATTCTTTTTATAAATGCCGGTGTGAATCCGTCCAGATCGACCTCAAGATGTTTCCAGCCTGTCCAGTTGAGGGAATTTGAAAGAACCAGCCGCTGTAAATTTCCGCCGGTATCGATCACTTCCGCCCGCACCTGCGCGGTGCTCGCCTTTGTATTGTAAACCTCAAGAGACAGCTTGATGGCCGAGGGCTCAAGCGGGATGGGATAAATGAAATCCAGGTATGC
>JAQVNH010000189.1 GCA_028703215.1 Eubacteriales bacterium | reverse complement strand
CCCCAGTAGCCTGTATTTGTATCATTCTTGCCTGTTTGGATATAGCTTGTGGTAATCTTTTCGGTTATGTCATATAAGCTTGTGTTAGTTCCGTAGCTAACAAACGGATCGTCATGGTTTACGGGCGTTATGCTTGCTCCCAACGAAGCGCCAAGATGGAAGCAGATATTTGAAGAAGTGTTTGCAGTGATCCTCAAATCTATTTCTACCCGTTCGCCGCCCATATAACTGTCCTTCGGAATACTTGATGTTCCCGTATTCTCAACAAATTCGCCTCTGCAATTATCATGCGTACTGCCGGTGTAGCTGTAATCAAAGGTGGTCTGACAGCGATAGGTGTAGCTTCCACCACCTCCGCTCCATGTACAAGAATAATATTCGTCAGCTGCGCTTGTTTCATATTTATTCTCAAAGCTCCGCACCAGCTTCCAATAGCCGATTGTCTCCTTCGGGCTTGCAAGATACCCCTTCACGCGCATCCAGTCAAGGAACCCAGCTCTGTCCTTACCGAATTCCAGCCATTTGTAAATGGCTTCCGCCAGGTTGCCTTCGATCTCATCTTCATTCGAGCCGAACACCGAACGGTTGCCGCCGACAAGATCGAGGATATTTTCGCGTATTTTCATAAGCGAATCTATCCTTCGTGCAAACTCCATATCCATTGGAAAACCGAGCAGGTTATTCCATGAAAGCAATCCGTATTGGTCAAAGGTCTCAAGCATTTCTTTTATGCGGGCCTTTTCGGTCTCAATCGCGCCCGTATTTGTATACCGGGTCATAAAGCTGCGCTTAACGTCATTTACGATCTGACTGTCAAGCAAATCCCGAAGCGCTTTATCCGCATCGATTTCCTCCAGCGTTTTTCCGTTTGCCTTGGCGTATGCAGTGCGGTATTCGCGCTGCATAAAATCGAGACCGCTGCCCATGTTGAAGAAAATGATATCCCAGCTATCGGCCGAAACATTGCCGTCATCAGAGACGTTCTGCTTGAGATATACATTATACGCGCTCTCGACGGAATAATCCTGCCACATCTCGACTCCAGCTTTTGTCGCCTCAACAACAGCTTTGCCAAGCCTTGCAGCCGGAATAACGTCCATCGCCGCATAGATAAACTCCTTGGACGCCTCTTTGTAGTCGCCGCCCTCATATAATTTCAAGGCAGCCGCGACAGCTCCCGACGCCGCGCCCCCGGCGTATGTTTTCAACTTTTCGACGACTACCTTGTCATTCATGGATTTCAGAATAGCATCTGCGACAAGCTCCGCGCCCTGTCCGGCAATATCGCCGATGTCTCCGTTTTTCGCGTTGGTAATGAACGCGGCGGAGCTATGCAATTCTTTTGTGATCTTCTGCATGATAATTCCCTGAACAGTCTCGTCCGTGAAGCCCATACTGTCCAGCGTTTTGCTGAAGCAGTCCGTAAGCTCTTCGCTTGGCTGCGGTCCTGTGACATTCTGCGCCGCAAGCGTTTCGGCATATTTGTCGAGCGCCTTTTCTTTTTCAAGCTTCACCGCCGCAAAGCGGGAGAAGTGGGGTGTCCCGAACTGTACGTACCCGTTTTGGATCGCCTCGGCATCAGGCAATATATACTCCCACCTTTCGCCGTTGTGATACGCGCCCATTATGGTCAGATAATCGTCCTCGCCGACGGACTCCGGCAGCTTTATTTTTACCATGACTGTCTCGCCAAGCGTAAGTTCGCCGCTGTCAGATGAAAGTTCTATCGGAGAGAAAAGGTAGCTTGCGTTTTCCTCAGCCGCTATCTCGTTTTCGTCTGCTATTCCGATGCTCACGTTTACATCATTTTTAAAAGTTCCGGCGGGAATGATGATTTCAACACCGTTTTTCTTTGCGTTACCAATGGTTTTTTCAGAATCGGATTTCACTTTCCCGGATGCCGAGCCATCGCCGTTCGAACACCCTGTTAATCCTGCCATCCCCAACAGCAACATTAAAGCGGCTAATACGACGGATAAAATTCTTCGTTTCATTGCTGCAACCCCTTTAAATATAAATATTTTTTGACTAAAATTGTTGATTCCGTATTATTCATATGCCTTTTCATTTTGCCTTTATAAAGGACTTGAAACGCCGTTTTTATCTATTGACAGCCAATTATTAGGCAAAACAATAGTTGCCGTCGCTGAAATTGTGTCAACAACGGCAACTGAATTGGTTGCGGGGGCAGGATTTGGACCTGCGACCTTCGGGTTATGAGCCCGACGAGCTACCGTACTGCTCCACCCCGCGTCATCATATATCTCTGCTTTAAAAGTCGCTTTTTTAATATAGCATAATACCTTTAATAATGCAAGTCATGAATAATTGTTTTAGCTCTTCGCAAATCAGTGATCTAATCAAAAAAGGCTGCCGGAAAGCAGCCTTAGCGATTTCTACAAAGATTTTATCAGTTTTCTATGTTATATGTCCTTATGCTCATCAGAACAGCTTGTTCTCTTGTAGCCGTTCCATACCCGGTGGCCTCCTGGGCGGTTGTAACAGCTTTTGGCATAAATTCCCCGCTGTTGTTTCCCTTTATGATGCCGACCTTGGACATATATTTTGTTCCCTCGACAGCCCAGGAATCGATGTGCCTCTGATCCGGGAAATCCGGAACTCCTTCTATGGAATAATCTCCGTCCGGATTTATTGCCTTGATCGTACGAAACAGCATTGTGGCGCATTCCTGCCTTGTGATCGTCTTGTCGGGAGTAAATTTAGTTGCAGATGTG
>JAQVNH010000188.1 GCA_028703215.1 Eubacteriales bacterium | reverse complement strand
CTCCTATTCCGAGGACACTTGCTCTGATTCTATACGGTGATCTTGATATTTCCGTCATAGACGAAATGCCGCCGGGACGAATTCCGGTCAAAACTTACAGCGTAGGCGAAAACATGAGGGAGAGGATCAACGGGTTCGTTCGCAAACAGGTAAAAGAAGGACGCCAGATATTCATTGTATGTCCTCTTATCGAGGAATCGGAGATCCTCGAAGCAAATTCTGCGGTCGAAATGGCTGAAAGAATTTCGAAAGTTGATTTTGCGGAGCTTAAAACAGGATTGCTTCATGGTAAAATGACGTCTCTTGAAAAAGAGGAAATAATGAAGCGATTTGTAAAAGGAGATATAGACATACTTGTTTCAACCACTGTGATAGAGGTGGGCATGGATATTCCAAACGCTTCAGTGATGATAATCGAAAATGCCGAGAGATATGGTCTTGCGCAGCTTCACCAACTGAGGGGAAGAGTCGGCCGGGGAGCGCACCAGTCGTTTTGTATTCTATATAATCAAAGTGATTCAGAAATCTCCGGAGAGCGCATGAAGGTTATGGAAAAAAGCGCGGACGGTTTTGCAATATCATCGAAAGATCTTGAGTTAAGGGGTCCCGGAGAGTTTTTTGGAACCCGCCAGCATGGGATCCCAGAATTGACGATCGCAAACCTGTATACCGATATGGACATTTTGAAAGAAGCTCAGGAGGTTTCCGTCAAGCTCATTGCGGATAAGGAAACCGGAGACGGCATGGAAAACAAACGTCTTTTGTCATATGTCGCGGAGAAAGTCAAAAGGAATTTTGAAAAGCTGTCATTGTAATTTCGAAATCAAATCATTGTCTTTGGGGAGTGATGGTCATTATCAGAGTGATCGCCGGCAAAGCTGGCGGCTTGCAATTAAAAACACTTGAAGGCATAGCAACCAGGCCGACTTCCGACAAAGTAAAGGGCAGTCTTTTTAATATACTTGCCCCTGAGATCTCCGGTTCCGCGGTGCTCGATCTATTCTCAGGAACAGGTGCCCTGGGGATCGAAGCGCTCAGCAGAGGCGCAAAAAGAGCGGTATTTATCGACAATAATCCGAAATGCGCGAAAGTGATCAAAGAAAATCTGAGACATACAGGCTTTGCCGAAATGAGCTCAGTGATGATTTCGGACGGCATATCCGCTATAAGAAAGCTGTCGCTGAGCGGTGAAAAATTTGATATGATCTTTATTGACCCGCCGTATAAATCGCATATAATTATTGAGGTATTAAAACAGTTGTCAAAAGGTGATATAATAAAACCCGAGACCATAATAACGCTCGAAAGCGACACAAAAAACGATCTTCCGGATTCATTGGGAATGCTGAAAGCCTATAAAAGAAGAAATCATGGAAGGACATCGCTTATTTTTTACAGAATGGACAAAAATGCAAGAGACAGCAACGATAGCGATAACAAAGACAGAGAAGGGAATACGAACACGTGAAAACATTTATATGCCCGGGGAGCTTTGACCCCGTCACAAACGGTCATCTGGACATAATTTACAGAGCTGCGGCTTTATGTGACAAGCTTATAGTCGCGGTGGGCGACAACGTCAACAAAGAAACGACATTTTCCAAACAGGAAAGAATAGAACTTCTTAAGACAGCCATAGGCGATAAGCCCGGCATATCAGTCGAACCTCTGGATGGACTTCTGACGGATTTTGCCAGGAAAAAGAAGTCCAAAACTGTTATCAAGGGTCTTAGAGCGTTGTCAGACTTTGAATACGAATTTCAAATGGCTCTGCTGAACAAGATACTTGACAGCGAGATCGAAACCTTATTTATGATGACAAATGTGAATTATTCCTACTTAAGTTCAAGCGCGGTAAAGGAGCTTGCCAGAAACGCGGGAAACATTGAAGGACTTGTTCCTGACAGCATTAAAGACAAGGTTTTAGATAAATTTAAAAATTATAAATAAACAATTATATTGGGGGAAGAGCAAATGGAAATATTGTCGATATTGAATACCCTTGAAGATCTCGTCGAAAAAAGCACGGGACTGCCGCTTACCGGAAAATGCATCGTGGATCGCGAGGAGATCTTTGAAATTATAAACGAAATGAGACTGAAGCTTCCTGATGAAATAAAACAGGCTGTTTGGATAAATGACGAGCGTCAAAAAATATTGCAGGAGGCAAAGAAACAGGCGAACAGCATCGTAGAAGACGCCGAGAGCCGTATACCAACTCTCGTTGACGAACATGAAATAACTCAAAAGGCATACGATAAGTCTGAAGAAATAATAGCCGCAGCTCAAAAAAATGCGAAAGAAATCAGAAACGGCACCAATGACTATGCTGATGGAATACTGAACAAGCTTGAAGATATCCTGAGAGACACTCTAAACATTATCGAGCGCAACAGGCAGGAATTAAAATAGGCTGTTTGACTTTTTTATAAATCATCAAACCTCAGTGGTCCAGTTGAAAGTATCTGCTATTTTACCGCTTTGGATTCCGGTTATAGTGTCATATAATTTTTGCGCAACAGGGCCTATCTTCGAATCATTTACCGTCATTACCCTGCCGTCAAAGTAAAGCTCGCCTATGGGGGAAATAACTGCCGCAGTTCCTGTCGCAAAAGCTTCTTTAAGATTGCCGGCATTCATTGCATCGGCTATTTCACTGAACAGTATCTTCCTTTCAATAACTTTCATGCCCCATGATTTTAGAAGTTCGATGGATGTGGCTCGGGTGATCCCGGCAAGTATAGTGCCGTCCGCGGAAGGTGTAAGAA
>JAQVNH010000017.1 GCA_028703215.1 Eubacteriales bacterium | reverse complement strand
AACCGAACATGTTCCTCTTCAGAAAAATGAAGATTGCATAACCACGCAATTTGCAATGGGAACACTCGAAGAGCTTGGTCTTCTTAAAATGGACTTCCTGGGTCTGAGGACCCTTACCGTAATTCGCAATACAACAAATCTGGTTATGGAAAATTATGGCGCGACGATCGAGATAGACAGCATAAGCATGGACGAAAAAGAGGTTTATGATCTCATTGGAAGCGGTAACACAGCGGGGATATTCCAGCTTGAAAGCGCCGGAATGACAAGATTTATGAAAGAATTAAAACCGGATGTATTTGAGGATATAATAGCGGGGATATCTTTATATAGGCCAGGACCGATGGAGCAAATACCCCGATATATGGAAAACAGGAAGCATCCCGCGAAGATAGTCTATTCTCATCCAAAACTGGAGAGCATCCTTGATGTGACATATGGATGCATCATCTATCAGGAACAGGTAATGCAGATATTCAGGGAACTTGCCGGATATTCGATGGGAAGGTCAGACCTTGTAAGGAGAGCGATATCCAAAAAAAAGCTGGATGTGATGAAGGAGGAAAGAGAGAATTTTATTAACGGAAAAACAGATGAAAATGGCGATGTGATAGTCGGCGGTGCTCTCCGAATGGGCTTGAGCGAAAAGGTTGCCGCCGAGATATTCGACCAGATGGCGGATTTTGCAAGCTATGCTTTCAACAAATCGCATGCCGCCGCGTATGCGGTAGTCGCATACCAGACGGCATGGCTTAAATACCACTACCCTAAGGAATTTATGGCTTCAATGCTCAACAGCTTCATCGGGAGCGGTGAAAAGGTTTCATTTTATGTCCATGAATGCCTTTCAATGAGCATAGAAGTGCTTCCGCCGGATATCAATGAAAGCAGGCTTGGGTTTACTGTGCAAAACGGGAAAATCAGATTCGGCCTTGCCGCTGTCAAAAACGTCGGAGAAAGCGCTGTTGAGCAAATAATCAGGGAACGCGACGAAGGGGGGCCGTTCAAAGATTTCAGGGATTTCTGCATCCGTATATGTTCGGCCGATGTAAATAAAAGATGCCTTGAGAGCATGATCAAATGCGGAGTATTCGGCACTTTTGGAATTTACAGGTCGAAACTTATGGCTGTATATGAAAAGATAATTGACAGCATACAACAGGATCGCAAAAAAAACCTTGAAGGACAGCAGTCGATTTTTGAAACCATTAATTCCTCCGAGACGATAAGAGAGGATGATTCATTTCCTGATATACCGGAGTACGACGACAAGAAACTGCTTGCCATGGAGAAAGAAATTCTCGGATTATACCTTTCAGGACATCCTCTGGGAGAATACGAGAAGGAATTGAGCGGATCCGTCACGATTTACAGCAAGGATCTCAAAGAAAGCCTTGTTGAAGATTCAAATGCGGGGGCAGCTGAAGAACGGAATTTGCGCGACGGAATGTCTGCGGTAGTTGGGGGAATAATCGCCGGGAAAAAGATGAAATCCACGAAAAGCGATAATTTAATGGCATTCATCCAGCTTGAAGATGTGTACGGAACAATGGAGATCATAGTGTTTCCTCAGGTTTTGAAGAAATATAATGATTATCTGACTGAGGAAAACATTGTACTGATAAGAGGACATGTCAGCATGAAAGAGGAAGAGGAAGCAAAAATAATCTGCGAAGAGGTAAGACCTGTTTTAAAAAACAGAGCCGATAACAACGAAAACACATATTCTGATGCAGGCAAGAAAAGCAAAACGTCAGATTTGAATATAAAAGATAAAACACTTTTTATTAGAATAAACGGAGATGAGGGAAAGTCTTTTCTCTCCTCGATATACTCTTTGTTGAAGTATTTTAGCGGAAGGAACCCGGTTGTGATCTATGACCGCATTACAAAACAATATACAAAACTTGAAAAAGAATATCGGGCCGATATAAAATCGCCTGAATTGATTGAAGAACTTACAAAAAGATTGGGCGAGAAAAATGTCGTGTTAAAATAAGCATAAAGAGGCTTGATTTATCACAAAGCTGAAGAGCGCGGCTTTATTGATTTTTAAAAGCCGTTAATATATATTAATTAATAAAATGAACTACGGCAGTTCGGCATTCTTGGGAGGTAAATGCAGTATGAAAAAAATCAGGACCATAGGAGTTCTTACAAGCGGAGGAGATGCTCCGGGCATGAATGCCGCAATAAGGGCAGTTGTGAGAGCAGGGGTTTACAACGACATGAGGGTTATGGGTATCAGAAGAGGGTATAATGGTCTGATTTCAGGAGATATGGACGATATGACACTGAGATCCGTATCCGATATAATACATAGGGGCGGAACGGTTTTGCAGACAGTCAGAAGTCCCGAATTTGAAACAGCAGAAGGTCTTAGAAAAGCAATGGAGATATCAAAGGTATTCGGACTCGACGCAGTGGTGGCAATAGGAGGAGACGGAACTTACAGAGGGGCAAGAGATATATGCAGGCTCGGACTTCCGATGATGGTTCTTCCGGGGACGATCGACAATGACATCGGGAGCACGGAATTTACGATCGGATATGACACAGCTCTCAATACTGTCCAGGACGCCATAGACAAAATAAGAGATACGGCATATTCGCTTGAACGCTGCAGCGTAGTTCAGGTAATGGGAAGAGACGCCGGATATATCGCAATAAATGTCGGGATTGCAGGCGGGGCAGAGGTCGTGCTTGTTCCCGAGAGAAGGCATGATCTGATGAAAGATGTCATCAAGCCTTTGCTTGAAGCAAGAAACAGGGGAAAGAAGCATTATATAGTAGTTGTAGCCGAGGGTGCGGGCAAGGCGATGGAAATCGCCGACGAAATCGAAAAAAGAACCGGAATAGAAACCAGAGCTACAATACTGGGGCATTTACAGAGAGGCGGAAGTCCGACAGCCCGAGATAGAGTGCTTGCAAGCATAATGGGAATGAGAGCGGTCGAGCTGTTGAGGGATGGCAGCATTAACAGGGCAGTATGTGTCCAACAAGGGAAAATAGTGGATATTGACTTATGCGAAGCGGTTGATATGAAAAAGTCCATTGAAGATAATCTTTTTGAAATCAGCAGGATCCTGGCGCAATAGAGGGGATTTTATGGAATCTGTCACGACATTAACTGTCAGATATGCGGAAACGGATCAGATGGGAATAGTTCATCATTGCGTCTATCCCATTTGGTTTGAAGCGGGGAGGACTGATTTTATCAAACAGGCCGGAATCTCTTATTCGGAAGTTGAAAACAGAGGGATTCTTCTGCCGCTTATCCAGCTTACATGCAACTATATAAGTGCTGCAAAATACGAGGATACGGTATCGGTTACAACCAGCCTGAAAAATATCACATACTCAAGGCTGAGGATGTTTTACCAGATCAGGGCAAACGAATCTCCCAAAGTAATAGCGTCAGGGGAGACTCTTCATGTCTGGACCGATGCCAATCTTAAACCGCTTAATTTGAAAAAAAGCGCTCCTGATTTATATGAACTGCTTTACAGGCAAGTTTCATCATAAGTACACGCAGAGGGAGAAATGATGTGAACATACCTAATATATTAACAATATTAAGAATAATACTGGTACCTGTGTTCGCATATCTGATGCATTTGAATTTTTATATGCCGGCAGCCATCCTTTTTATTGCCGCAGTATTGACGGATTTTCTGGATGGATTTCTCGCAAGAAAGTTCAATCAGGTCACGAATTTCGGAAAAGTAATGGACCCGGTGGCAGACAAGCTGCTGGTCCTGACGGCGCTTTTCATGCTGACCTTTCAAAAGAAAATTTCAATGGAGATTTTCATTATTGTTGTGGCAAAAGAAGTTCTGATAGGGATCGGCGGAATATTGCTGTATAGGAACAAAAAGCGGATCTCAGGCGCTGACTGGTATGGGAAAATTGCGTCAGGGATCTTTTATTTTGCGATAGTGATGCTGATACTGGATGTAAAATACAGTGAAACATTTATAATAATAGCAGTTGCGGCGACAGTCTTTGCGCTTGCAAAGTATGCGGCAAAGTACATCAAAATGACGCGCGAATCGTCGGGCAAGCCTTAAACGATCACAGGAGTCTTGTCATGCAGTACCGGAGGTGGAAGATTGTCTAACAACGACTTCATCAATAAAGCTGACAGGCCTGTCGGGTTTTTCGATTCCGGCTTTGGCGGTCTTACTGTGCTCAGCAAAGTCAGCAAACAGATTCCGGAAGAAAATTATATATATTTTGCCGACACTTTGAATGCGCCTTATGGGACAAAATCGATCAGGATAGTTAAAAAGCTTGTTTTTAAAGCAGCTGAAATCCTGGTAAAAGAAGACATCAAAATTCTTGTTATTGCCTGTAATACCGCAACCGGCGCAGCCATTTCGGATCTCAGACGAATGTACGATATCCCGATAATCGGCATGGAGCCCGCGGTAAAACCTGCAGTCCTTGACAGCAACGGCAAAAGAGTTCTTGTTGTTGCCACTCCTCTGACTTTAAAAGAGAAAAAATTTAAGGATCTGCTTGAGAGAGTCGATAAAGACAACATTGTTGATCTTTTAGCGCTTCCCGGCCTTGTGGAATATGCTGAAAAAATGAATTTCGACGAAACAGAGATAATCTCATATCTCAGGACAATGTTAGCCAAGGTCGAAATGAGTAAATACGGAAGCATTGTCCTTGGGTGCACGCACTATTTATATTACAGGAGCATGTTGAAAAAACTTCTCCCTCCGGGAGTGAAAATCATAGACAGTACTGAAGGAACCATCAATCGCATAAAAAATATAATCTTGGAGAACAATTTCGGCGCAAAGCGCAATAAAGGCAGTATCAAGTACATCGTCTCGGGAAATAAAGTCGACGATACGGAAAAATTTCAAACACTCATGGATAGGGCAGAAGAAGAATCCGGAGGTAAATGATGTTCGGGTATATAAATCCGCTCAAAGCTGAGATGAAAATGCGCGAATATGAGATCTTCAAAGCATATTATTGCGCCGTTTGCAAATCAATAAAAAAAAAGTGCGGACAGCTGCCGCGGCTGGCTTTAAGTTATGACGCCGCATTTCTGGCTGTGCTTCTGTCCTCTTTAAGCGATGTCCCCTTGCAGGCCAAGCGCATGAATTGCGCGGTCCATCCACTGAAAAAAGGAAGCGTCATAACAACTGACGATACGATAATAGAATATGCCGCGGAGATGAATATCATTCTTGCTTATTACAATCTCAAGGACAGCTTCAAGGACGATAAATCGCTTTCCGCAGCATTTGGGTCGGCGCTTTTGAAAAGATGCGCAGGGAGAGTCAAAAAAAAATATCCCCAAAAATGTGCTATAATTGAGGCGTTGCTTTCGCAGCAGGAAAAGCTGGAGACCGCAAAATGCGGATCGATGGACGAGGCTGCGGAACCATTTGCGGGTATTATGCAAGAGGTTTTGTGCTATGAGGGCGAACCGGTAAACAAAAAAAGCGGGGAAATATTAAGATGGCTGGGGTATAATCTCGGGAAGTGGATATATATACTTGATGCCCTGGATGATATTGAAAAGGATCTGAAAAAGAAAACATACAATCCTCTCATTTATCAGTTTGAGATAACAGAGGATAATCCTGACGATGATCTTGAAACATTGCTGGGGAGAGTCGAGTTCAACCTGACTCACACTTTAAGCCAGATATCTTCGAGCATGGAACTGCTGGACATGAAAAAAAACAAAAGCATTGCTGAAAACATTATAAATATGGGAATGCTTGCCAAAACAGAACAAATCATTAATAAACGGGGAGCTGCAAAGAAAATTGGAAAATCCGTATAAAACACTCGGTGTGAAAGAAAATGCAAGCGAGGAGGAAATCAAAAAAGCATACCGGGACATGGTTAAAAAATATCATCCCGACCAGTACAGGAACAACCCTTTGTCTAAGCTTGCAGAAGAAAGACTTGCTGAAATAAATGAAGCTTATGATTACATAACAAAAAATCGATTTTCCGGAAGAAGCTGGAATACAGGAGGACAGACAAATTCACGGAATTGGAACACCTCCGGAGACTTCGGAGGAGATCCGGAGTTCAGCAATATCAGCAGCAACATCAACAGCGGAAATCTGGATTATGCTGAAACGCTTCTTAACAGGATCTCCAACAGAAACGCAAAGTGGTATTATCTGATGGGCGTCTTAAACTTAAAAAGAGGAAGATACGATGTTGCATATTCGCACATTGAAAACGCCGTTAATATGGACCCGGGAAACGATGAATACAGGAATACGCTGAACCGGATGAACATGTCAAACAGCACATATCGAAACAATGCCTACAACAGCGGCTACGGCGGAGATGCCAATTTGTGCAACACCTGCTCTTGTCTGTGCTGCGCCGACAGCTGCTGTGAATGCATGGGGGGCGATTGTATTCCATGCTGCTAACGGAAAGGATGGGATATGCCCGAAAATCAAAAAAGTTCGGCTTTTAAGGTCGCTATCGGCGGATTGCTGTTAGCACTGACGATTATTTTCATATATCTGGAATCGGTGCTTCCGACCGGACGCCTTTCGCTTTACGCATTGAGTTCTTTCACTGTGTCGATAATCATCATTGAGTTCAGAGCGGGGTTTGGATGGGTGTTTTATACCGCCGCTTGCCTGCTTTCATTAATAGTCGTTCCTGACAAGATCTCTGTTGTTCCGTATGCGGCATTTTTCGGAGTATACGGGATAATTAAATATTATATCGAAACGATCAGGGGGAAATGGCTTGGATGGATCTTCAAATTGGTATTTTTCAACATTGCCCTGACTGCCGCGATCCTGTTTTTAAAGGAATTCTTGCTTCAGAAGCTTGGTTTCTCTGTCAAACTTTGGCTCGCTGTGATTTTGCTTGAAGTCGTATTTGTAATATATGATATCGTTTACAGCTCATTTATCAGACTCTACAAGACGCGGTTTGGAAGAAACATTCCCAGGTAGCCGGATCAAGCGCAGCATTTATTGACAAAAGGATATGCTGTTAGTATAATTACGTGCGGGTGAAAAGATGAAGATAGATATTTCGGATATAATAAAAAATCAGGGAGCTTCCCTGGATATTTTTTTTAATGAGAAGATCCCGGAATCTGACAATAAAGCATTTAACTGCGTTTTTGACAGGCCGGTCAAATTTACGGGTACTTTGGAGAATAACGGGGGCGAGCTTTTGCTGCAAGCTGATCTTGACACTGTATACTCCTCTGCCTGTGACAGATGCGCGGAACCTATGGAATCGCAAATTGCTTTGAAAGTGGAAGAGGAAATCGTAACCGGAGACAAGGCAGAAGCAGACGAAATATATGTTTATGACGGTAAATACCTTGACATCGGGAAGATTATAATGGATAATATCTTACTGAAACTTCCCATGAAACAGCTGTGTAAAAGCACATGTAAAGGCTTATGCCCAAAATGCGGCTGCAACTTAAATGAGAAGCAGTGCAACTGCGGTGACGGTGATGCAAATATGCATTTCGGGGTTTTAAAAAATATTTTCAACAACAGCGGCAAGAATGGCCAATAGCCGTGTGGTGCAATTATCGGAGGTGTAATAAATGGCTTTACCCAAGAGGAAGCTATCAAAACAAAGAACAGCAAAAAAAAGAGCCTGCTGGAAACTCGAAACACCGAATCTGGTGGAGTGTCCACAATGCCATGCCTTGAAAAAACAGCATGTTGTCTGCAAGGAATGCGGATATTACGACCGCAAAGAAGTGATAAAAGTGGTGGAAGAAAAGTAGTTATAAGGCATAAAAACAGCACCCGGCATAAAGGGTGCAGCTTAGGAGCAATAATACCGGGAAAATATCGGTATAGTTTGGTTTATATTACCGGCTATGCCGATTTTTTATTTTTCCCGGAGGCAAGAATAATATTTCAATTGATAGTAAGTTGAGAAAGGAGAAATTCATGCACGCAATACAAAAAATATTGGCAAAAGCCTGCGGACAGAGTTCTGTAAAAACAGGCGAGATCATTATGGCAAAAATTGACTTTGCCGAAGTAAACGACCTATATCCGCAAACAATATATTCCTTTCGGGAAATGCTGGGGCAAAGAGTTTGGGATAAGGATCGCGTGGCATTTGTATTCGATCATTATGCGCCTGCGCCAACTATCAAAGCCGCGCAAATTCATAAAGAGATGCGCGAATTTGTAAAAGAAAATCAACTGACATATCACTTTGACACCAATGCCGGTGTTTGCCATCAGGTCATGCCGGAAGCGGGTTTGATTTATCCCGGGATGATCATAGCCGCCACCGATTCACATACGACCACGCATGGCGCTTTTGGCGCTTTGGGTACCGGAGTGGGAGCCACCGATATGGCCACCATCATGATTTCCGGAGAACTGTGGCTTCGAGTGCCGGAAATCGTGGAAATCCAGATCAACGGAAAAGCTCCGCAACATGTGATGCCAAAGGATGTGATACTTTCCATATTAGGCAGCATCAAGGCTGATGGCGCGGTATATAAGGCGATTTCTTTTACTGGCAGCTATGTTGATCAGCTCGATGTCTCCGGCAGAATGGTTATTTGCAATATGGCTGTAGAAATGGGCGCTAAAACAGCTTACATGCAGCCCAACGACAAGGTGCTTGAATATGTTGCAAGCCGGGCTGTCCGGCAATATGAAATACAATATACCGA
The DNA here is from genome assembly GCA_028703215.1 of Eubacteriales bacterium. Taxonomy (GTDB): domain Bacteria; phylum Bacillota; class Clostridia; order Acetivibrionales; family STF1-152; genus STF1-152. Next base: position 2,527 of record JAQVNH010000017.1, on the reverse strand, counting down.
CGATGATTATTCATATAGCGAAAGTCACATTTTTGATATCAGTAATTTATCTCCACAGGTAGCATTCCCTCACAGCGTGGATAATGTAAGATCGATTGAAACGGCAGGGAAGATAAAAGTTGATCAATGCCTTATAGGCACATGTACCGGGGGCAGGATCCAGGATATTGCCGCCGCCGCCGAAATTTTAAAAGGCAAAAAAATTGCAGCTGAAGTTCGCTTGCTGGTTGTCCCGGCATCATCCGAGGTTCTAAAGGAGTGCGTCAGGAAGGGCTATTTGCAGGAGCTGGCGGAAGCAGGAGCGACATTTGCCACGCCTGGCTGCGGTCCGTGTCTGGGTGCCCATGAGGGGATCTTGGCACCGGGAGAGGTGTGTGTCACCGCTTCCAACCGCAATTTTCCGGGACGCATGGGCAGCACGGAAGCTTGTCTGTACCTTGCATCGCCTGCGACGGTTGCCGCTTCAGCTCTGACGGGGTATCTTACAGACCCCGGAACCTTTTAATGAAGGAGGTCCGCAATGAATACTTTTATTACCGGTAAAGTTGTTACACTGGGAAACAATGTTGATACCGACCAGATTTATCCCGGCAGATATCTGGATATTGTAAATCATAGGGAAATAGGCAAGCATTGCTTAGAGGGAGTAGATCCTGCCATCGTACAAAATTTTACCCCGGGAGACATCATTGCAGCGGGGACTAATTTTGGATGCGGTTCAAGCCGCGAGCATGCCGTTATTGCTTTATTGAACATGGGCGCCGCGGCCGTGCTGGCCGAATCCTTTGCTCGTATTTTTTTCCGCAATGCTGTTAATCTAGGCCTCCCTCTGTTGGTGTGTAAAGGCATCAGTAAAAAGGTGGAAAACGGACAAAGAATCGAACTTGACGTTAAAGTGGGCACTGTAAAGGTTGAAAGCACAGGCGAGGTTATTGCCTGTGAGAAAATCGGGGATTATGCCATGGACATCTTGAATGCGGGTGGTATCAAGCCGCTGATCAGGAAAAAGATGGAGAACAGACGATAGTCAGTACAACTTTAACTTGAAGTCAAACTGATGATAAAAATCTGATCAAGGATTTTGCATCGTAAAAGAAAGGTTTAAAATCAAAAAACCACCTTAAAGCATTAAAATCTTCAAAGTGGTTTTTTCCTCTTTACTAAAAGATCAAGTTAACAATATGCTTTTTGTCGCACATCCCTGCGTTGAGATCCCTTCATCAGAGTGCTGTTTAAAACTTTTAAAAATCAATATCTTGAAGGTCTGCGCGGTCCGCCAAAGCCCGGGCGATCATTGCGCCTTTGTGCCTTTCTCGCTTTTCTGCAATCCGGGCAGCGCTGCGGTTCGTTCTCGAAACCTTTTTCCTGATAGAATGCCTGTTCTGATTCGGTAAACACAAATTCCTCGCCACAGTCTTTACATTTGAGAGTCTTATCAGCCATTTTCGTAAACCTCCTTATTATTTGGGATTTAACTAGCTCGGGACTCCTACTCCAAACCAACAAGGCGGATAAGGTCTCAATTAATTAAATCTTGATGCCTAGTATTATACGCCTGAAAGTCAAAACAATCAATGATTGCAATGCTCGGGAAACCTCAAAAAAAATGATCGTCAAAGCCAAAACTCGGCAAAACTAAGAACCGGATATGGTATAATTACATATAAATAATTTCTTGCTTATGCATGCGAGACACATTGAAATGAAGGTAAGAGACATGAAAAAACTGTTGATAACAATCATAATTTTATTATTATTTATTATGCTATTCTCGAATGTTGCCGGCGCTCAGCCTGTAAACAACTTTGAAGAAGCGGATATGCTTAAAATACTTGGCCTTTTCAAAGGGACTCCCTCGGGATACGACCTTGAAAGACCTTCAAACAGGGCGGAGGGCGCAGTCATGCTTATTCGTCTTATAGGCATGGAAGATTATATTTCTCAGAAAGTATTTCTGCATCCGTTCAACGATGTTCCCGAGTGGGCTGAACCCCAGGTGGGATATATGTTTACGCATAAACTTACAAACGGAATCAGTAAAGAGGATTATGGATCTTATCTGGATCTGAAATCAATACAATATGTCACTTTTTTGCTCCGCGCTTTAGGATATGATGATTCCCTGGGTGATTTTAACTATCCGGAATCTTTGGAAAAAGCTCTCGATATAGGACTTTTCGAACAGGCTGAATACGATGCCATAAAAAACAGTTCTCAGTTTAAACGAGACGACATGGTTCTTGCTTCGTTCAGAGCGCTTCAAACTGAAGTCAAGGGACTAGGCAAGACGCTTCTTCAAAAACTCATCGAAAACGAAAGAAGTGTTTCCTCAACGGCGGCATGGCTTCTTGGGTTGTATGACGGCCCTTTCCCGGTAACCTACAGCAGCTTTGACACCAGCGAGACCGGATACATTGTCAAAAACAGGGTAGAGCTCATGGATTTTCTTTGCTTGACATTAAAAAATCACATAACGGGTGTTGAAATCGATTTTAGAGAATATTCCGGTGAATTGGGGGGGAATGAT
>JAQVNH010000187.1 GCA_028703215.1 Eubacteriales bacterium | reverse complement strand
TTTACCGGATTGAAAAACTCCGGAGAACTGTGGATAAACATGGACTTTATCCACAGGTTGTATTTACGTCTTAACTAAAAACATTTTTATATGAATTTCATGCTGATATCCAAAGCAGCCGCGGAATGTGTGATGGCGCCGACAGAGATGAGGTCGACTCCGGTAGAGGCTATTTCGCTAAGCCTTTCGAGATTCACGTTTCCGGAGGCCTCTGTAATAGCTTTTCCGCTGATAATTTTCACTGCCTCGGCCATTGTTTTCGTGTCCATATTGTCAAGCATTATAATGTCTGCGCCTGCGTCCAGGGCTTCTCTGACTTGGTCAAGGTCTGCAGTCTCGACTTCTATTTTCAACGTATGGGGCACGAGCGCGCGGATTTTCTTTATTGCCGCGGAAATGCTCCCGCATGCCTTGATATGGTTGTCCTTTATGAGAACGCCGTCAGAGAGCGAGAACCTGTGGTTTCTTGCGCCGCCCGCTCTCACTGCGTACTTGTCCAGGAGTCTCAGACCGGGCAGGATCTTTCTCGTGTCTGCGATGCGAGCGCCTGAACCCTCAGCCTTTGAACAATTTTGATTTGACCCCCCGGTCTTTGAGAGTTCCTCGACATATAAATTCGCGGCCGTGGCGATCCCCGACAAATGCTGCAAAAGGTTCAGGGCGGTCCTTTCTGCTTTGAGCAGCGCGCGGGTATTGCCCTCAACCTCGGCTATTATGGCGCCTTTGTCAACTTTTTGCCCGTCTTCTATAAGTATCGTGAATTTGGTTTCGGGATCGAGTTTCAGGAAAACGAGCTTCGCAATGCCTATTCCGGCGAGGACTCCGGGCGCCTTGGCAATGAATTTCGCTTTCGAAACAGATGCTTCGGGGATGAGATTGTCTGTTGTTATGTCCCCGAGAGGCATATCTTCTTCGAGCGCGCGTTCAATAAATTTTTCGATATGCATTTTGTCAAGCATATTGTCCTCCCTGCTTCGCGAAACTAATTGCTATGAGCATACACCCTCTATTTTATAATATTTCTGCGCCAGTTTTTGTCGTCGGTATTCGGGAAATCCGTCCGGTAATGGGCGCCGCGGCTTTCTTCCCTCTCCAGTGCCGCTTCGATGACTATCCCGGCCAGCATCACAAGATTCTGCAGCTCGCAATCCTCAGTGCTTTGGTTTTTCATGTCGGAAAGCACTTCCTTATAATACGTTATGGCGTCAGCTGCTTTGTTCAAACCTGTTTTGTCCCTGATGATCCCGACATATTCGGTCATTACATCCCTGATTTCCTGCCTTACGAGTTTCCTGTCGATGTTTTTCGAAACTCTGTCCGTTTTATAGCTTGCCGAGAACTCCACCTTTCGAGATTCGTCATCAGGGAGTATGTATTTTACCTCTTCCCCTATTCTGGCTCCGAAAACAAGCCCCTCGAGAAGTGAGTTGCTCGCGAGACGATTAGCTCCGTGAATGCCGTTGCAGGCCGCTTCTCCGCAGGCATATAATCCTGTTATCGAAGTCCTGCCGTAAATATCGGTTTTGATTCCGCCCATGCAGTAATGCTCGGCCGGAGCCACGGGGATGAAATCCTTGGATATGTCAATGCCATAGCCTAAGCAGGTTTTATATATGTTCGGAAACCTTGTTTCAAGGTATTTCTTGTCTTTGAATGTGATATCGAGATATACATGATCGGTGCCGGTTTTCTTCATTTCTCCGAATATGCTTCTTGAGACTACATCTCTCGGGGCAAGCTCTTTGAGTTCGTGGTACGCGGGCATGAATCTTTCGCTTTTATTGTTTCTGAGGACAGCACCCTCGCCTCTGAGAGCTTCAGATATAAGAAAGCTTCTGTTTTGCGGGTGAAATAAAACAGTCGGATGGAATTGTATGAATTCCATGTCCATAAGCTCGGCGCCTGCTCTGTGCGCGAGTCCCGCTCCATCGCCGGTGGAAACTTCCGGATTTGTCGTGTATGAATATAATTGCCCGAAGCCTCCGGTGGCGCATATTATTATATTTGACAGGAATGCCTTGAATTTGCCGGCGGCTTCGTCGTACACGAGCACTCCCTTGCACCGGTTTTCTTCGACCAGCAGGTCTATGGCCCCGGTTCTTTCATGCAGGCTGACATTGCTTCTGGTACGTACGACAGAGATGAGCTGGTCACACACGACCTTGCCCGTTGTGTCTCCGGCATGGATTATGCGGTTCATGCTGTGCGCCGCTTCCCTTGAAAGCGCAAGGTCTCCGCCTCCGGTGCTGTTTTCATCGAATCTGACGCCGTAGTCCCGCACTTTATCTATGTTTCCGACCGCTTCTTTTACCAGCACCCATACGGCTTCCTCGTCGCAGAGTCCGGCGCCTGCGGATATAGTGTCATTGAAATGAAGCTGCGGCGAATCTGTCGGGGCGAGCGGCGCGGCTATCCCGCCCTGAGCAAGACTTGAATTGCTGTCATCCATCTCATCCTTTGTCAGAATGGCAATCTTGTAGACGGGGTCTATTTCGAGCGCGGTATATACCCCGGCGATTCCGCTGCCGATTATCACGACATCCTTGTACTCGCAATCCATGTCTTTCATGTCAAAATCTATCAGATACCTGTATTTGAACATTTCTGCCATCCTTCCCGGCTGTAACTTGCATGATAGTATTTATTGCACTCGCGTATCTATTGCACTCGCGCTGGTATTATCCGAGCTCCGGCATTTTCTATGCTTCTTCTTGTTGGGCTCAGCCCTCATCCGAGCTCCAGCATCCTGTCGAGCGCTCTTTGGGCTTTTACCCTGATATCTTCCTC
>JAQVNH010000016.1 GCA_028703215.1 Eubacteriales bacterium | reverse complement strand
GAAAATAATGATACCGGCGATTTGCGAAATCACAAGAAAGAAATTCCCCGAACTGAAAGTAAAGGCGTCCGCGAGACTTAATGATGTCTTTACATTCTGTTGATAAAAATGAATATATGCTATAATATATATGTTTTTGAGTAAACCAGACGATCGCATATGCAGCTCCGAAAGGACGCTTATGAGGAAAGTCCGGGCTCCGAAGGGCAGAGTGCCGGGTAACTCCCGGTGAAGGCGACTTCAAGGAAAGTGCAACAGAAATAAACCGCGGTCACGGGGAGAGATCCCCTGAACGCAAGGGTGGAAAGGCGAGGTAAGAGCTCACCAGCGGCATGGCAACTTGCCGGTCTATGTAAACCCCACTCGGAGCAACACCGTATATAGGGATGCCATGGCTGCCCGCCGATCCCGCAAGGTGGCATGAGCAATGCAGAAATGCATCGCCTAGATAGATGACCGTCAAATACAGAACCCGGCTTACAGGTTTACTCAAAAACGATATTATATACTTACAGACAAAACTCTAACAATTGGAGATGATTATTTTGCCAAAAGCGGCGAGGAGGAAACGAAAGAAAAATTCCAGCGCTTCTTTAATAAGAATGAATAAAAATACAAGAAAAAAATCTGCATACAGGACTAAAAAAACAGATAAAAAAGCGAAAAAGGCTTTTTTGCACAGAAATGAAATAATCGGTATTGCTCTTGCCGCAATTGGGATACTGATTTTGCTCGGGATTTATGTGCCGGGGGCAATAGGTCCTTTCGGGGCTTTTATCAAAAGCTTCTTTACCGGTCTTCTGGCTGTGACTGCTTATCTAATAGCTCCTTTGACGATAATCCTTTCACTGATCCTTATATTCAAAAGCTATCAGAGAAAGCTTGTCTCTTTTTTGTATGCGTTTATTCTTATTGTTCTTATGGCGGCAATGATACACACGGGATATTATGATCCCGAGAAATTTGTGAATATGTCGTTTTCGAATACCATTTCGAAATTTTTCAATGACGGAAAACAAATGAGCGGAGGGGGAGTATTAGGCGGAATAGTAAGCATGCCGTTCCTGCTGCTTTTTAAAACCACGGGAACTCTTGTAATTCTGACAGCGCTCTCTATTATAGATATAATACTGTTAACGAATGTTTCGATTGCGCAAATGATCAAAAAACTGTTTGGCTCAATCATTAAAGGATTTAAAAAACTTTCGGCTGCAAGACAGAAAAAGCAAATTGCCCGGGAGGAAGAAGCGCCGGGTTACAGTCCTCGCGGGAGAATCAGAATAGATCTGGAAAATGCTGATGAAACAGAAAAAAGACCGGAAGCGGCATTATATGACGAACCGCGCAAAAATATCATCGAGCCCTTTAAAAAGGATTTTACCGGTATAAAGACAGGCGGCGATCGGGCCGCAGAAACCCGGGAGATGCCAAAAAAAATCTCGCCTGTTTCAGAGGCGGCCAGCCCAAAGGCTCACGAAATGTTTTACAGATACCCGCAATATGATCTTCTGATAGGAGCCGAAAGGAATCAATCAGACAGCAAGATAAGCCGTTCGGAAGTTATTGCGGAAGCCAGGAAACTCGAGGAAACACTTGATAGTTTTGGAGTCTCCGCAAGAGTGGTAAACATAACCAGAGGCCCTACTGTGACTCGTTACGAGCTGCAGCTAAGCCCCGGTGTTAAGGTTAGCAGGATAGTTAGCCTTGCGGATGACATATCCTTGAACCTTGCCTCTTCGGAAGTCAGGATAGAAGCTCCCATACCCGGGAAAGCAGCGATCGGGATCGAGGTCCCAAATAAAGAAATGAGGCCGGTGAGATTACGAGAGGTCCTTGAGTCGAAAGAATTCAAGAAGATCAATACAAAACTGGCTTTCGGGCTTGGTGTCGATATTTCGGGAACTCCTGTCGTCGCGGACATAACAAAAATGCCTCATCTGCTTATCGCCGGGGCAACGGGAACAGGAAAGAGCGTATGCCTGAATAATCTTATAATGAGTATCTTATACAAATCCTCACCTGATGAAGTGAAACTTTTGCTGATAGACCCGAAACTGGTCGAACTGAAGGCATACAATGGAATACCGCATATGCTCGTGCCTGTGGTCACTAATCCCAAAAAAGCGGCGGGTGCTTTAAATTGGGCCGTTCAGGAAATGGTTAACCGCTATAAGCTTTTTGCGGATAAAGAAACGAAGGATCTGGCAGGATATAACGAATCGATCGCGGGTGAAGAGGGAAAAAGCGCGCTGCCGCAGATCGTTATCGTCATCGATGAGCTTTCAGATCTGATGATGATCGCTCCTAACGAAGTGGAGGATGCCATATGCAGACTTGCTCAGATGGCCCGTGCTGCAGGTATTTATTTGGCGATAGCGACACAAAGACCATCGGTGGACGTCATCACAGGCGTAATAAAGGCGAATATACCTTCGAGAATATCCTTTGCGGTTTCATCACAGGTCGATTCCAGAACTATCCTTGATGCCGCCGGAGCAGAAAAGCTGCTGGGAAGAGGAGATATGCTCTATTATCCTTCCGGTGCGCCTAAGCCGGTCAGATTACAGGGAGCTCTGGTTACGGACAAAGAGATAGAGAATGTCGTAAGTTTCATAAAATCTCATGCTGCGTCAGATTACAATGAGGATATTGTCGAAGAGCTTGACGGTGCGGAGGGCGGGAAAGACGAGGCCAGAACAGGAGTGGACGAACTGCTCCCGCAAGCCATAGATGTTGTGGTGGGGATCGGACATGCCTCGGTTTCGCTGATACAAAGAAAATTCAGGGTTGGATATTCGAGAGCGGCAAGGATAATAGACCAGATGGAGGAACGCGGACTGGTCAGCGGATATGACGGAAGCAAACCTCGCCAGGTACTTGTCAGCAGGGATGAATGGCTTGAAATGAAAGATTCGCCTGGGAATGAAGGATAACATTGGATGCATAATAAGGGCACTTTTGATTTAAAGGAAGTGACCTTGACATGCAATTTTAAAAAGATTAAAATTTATTTAACTGTGGTAGCAAAATGCAACAAAAAATATATCAAATTGTTCATTGAAAAGTGAATATAGAGGAGGGGATGCAATTATAGAACTTATTTATGGACTCATAATTGGCCTTGTTATTGCAGTGATTGCTTCTTTTGTGATGTTCCGACTTGGCATTGATCATAGAAAAAAAATTGCCGAAAAAGCTATCGGCAGCGCTGAAGAGGAGTCAAAGAGAATATTTAATGAGGCGGAAAAAGTTGCTGAAAGCAAGAAAAGGGAGTTGCTGCTGGAAGCAAAGGAAGAAATACACAAAAGCAGGGTCGAACTAGACAGGGAAATAAAGGACCGCAGGGTCGAAATACAAAGATCCGAAAGAAGATTAGTGCAAAAAGAGGAGACGCTTGACAAAAAAGCCGAAACGCTCGACAGCAAAGATGAAACATTAAACAGTAAAATAAGAGATGTTCAGGATCAATTTGAAAAAGCGGAGGAATTAAAGAAAAAACAGCAGCATGAGCTTGAAAGGATTTCAGGTCTTTCTGTAGAGGAAGCTAAGGAATATCTGCTTAGAAATGTCGAATCCGAAGTAAAAGTCGAAATGGCGAAGCTTGTCAAAGACCTTGAGGAGAAAGCAAAGGAAGAAGCCGACAAAAAGGCGAGCGAAATTATTTCGACAGCGATACAAAGAAGCGCCTCAGACCATGTATCCGAAACTACGGTTTCGGTTGTGCCGCTACCAAATGATGAAATGAAAGGAAGAATAATAGGACGCGAGGGCAGAAACATAAGAACTCTCGAAACACTTACCGGAGTCGATCTTATAATCGACGACACGCCTGAAGCCGTTATTCTTTCGGGATTCGATCCCATCAGGAGAGAAGTGGCAAGGATCACACTCGAAAAGCTTATTCAGGACGGAAGGATACATCCGGCCCGCATTGAGGAAATGGTTGAAAAGGCAAAAAAAGAAGTCGAAAATACTATCCGTCAGGAAGGCGAAAATGCAACATTTGAGACGGGAGTGCACGGACTTCATCCGGAAGTCATAAGATTGCTCGGCAGGCTTAGGTTCAGGACAAGCTACGGACAAAATGTTCTGATCCATTCCATTGAAGTGGCAAGGCTTGCAGGAGTTATGGCGGCAGAGCTCGGCGAAGATATCACAGTTGCTAAACGCGCCGGTCTGCTGCATGACATCGGAAAATCGATAGACCATGAGATAGAAGGCTCGCATATAACTATCGGGGTGGACATCGCCAAGAAGTATAAAGAAAGCGCTGTTATAATAAACTCGATACAAGCGCATCACGGAGATGTAGAGCCTACTTCGGTGATAGCGGTTCTAATACAGGCCGCAGACGCGATTTCCGCCGCAAGGCCCGGCGCGAGGATGGAAACACTCGAGTCTTACATCAAGAGAGTGGAACAGCTTGAAGAGATTGCAAACTCCTTTGCCGGAGTTGATAAATCATATGCGGTCCAAGCCGGTAGAGAGGTAAGGATAATAGTCAAGCCGGAAATCGTTAATGATGAGGCAATAATAATCACAGCCCGCGATATAGTGAAAAAGATCGAAGCTGAGCTGCAATATCCGGGACAGATAAAAGTCAATGTGATCCGCGAAACAAGGGCAATAGATTACGCAAAATAAAATCAGAGAAAAAGCGTGGCAACACGCTTTTTTTTTGTCCTGTCGAGGGTATACTCAGCGGATAAATATAATATAATGTAAGTGAAGCGCATCATATTTTTCGGAGGCACCGGTTGAAAGTACTATTTGTCGGAGATATAGTTGGAAATCCGGGCAGAAAGACAGCCCGCCGCGTTATTCCGCTGATCAGGAAGGAACTGTCGATAGATTTTTGCATCGCAAACGGAGAAAATTCGGCAGGAGGACTGGGGATAACAAACGCTGTTGCTCAGGAACTTTACGGGATCGGATTTGACGCGATCACGCTTGGGAACCATACCTGGTCAAAAACAGAGGCTCTGGCGTTTTTGGATGATGACAGGAGAATAGTTCGTCCGGCTAATTTTCACCCTGATCTTCCGGGTAATGGTTCTGCGCTGATAAAAGGCGACAATAAGGAGCTCGGGCTTGTAAATGTCCAGGGAAGGACATTCATGGAAAATATCGATTGCCCTTTCAGATCTGCGGAAAAAGAAATTGATTACCTTAGTGATTATACAAAAAATATCCTGGTTGATTTCCACGCGGAAGCAACATCAGAGAAAATTGCCATGGGCTGGTATTTAAACGGAAAAGTGAGTTGTGTGCTTGGCACCCATACACATGTGCAGTCAGCCGATGAAAGGGTGCTTCCGGGCGGTACTACGGCATATATAACCGATGTTGGCATGACGGGGCCGAGAGATGGCATCATAGGAGTTGAAAGGGATGCTGTTATTGACAGATTTATTAAAAATCTTCCCGGAAAATTTCATGTTGCGTCCGGTGCCGTTCAATTCAATTCGGTGCTTATAGAAATCGACAGTATTACCGGGAAAGCTGTCAGCATCGAAAGGGTCAACCGGTTTTTTGACAATATAGAGTAAGGGGAAGGTCCGGCTTGAAATCATTGGGGCGTTTTTTGGGCAAGATGATCATTCGAAAAATAATCATACCAACGATCATTATGGCGCAAGTATTACTTCTGCAAGGATGCGGCAATATTTTTGAAGTGTTTACGGATATCCAAAATGAGATAAAAAGCACTGAAAGTGAAATCCACTCAACGGAGAGGATGTCTGACAAAGGCGAGCCTTCCGGAGGCACTTTAAATCTGTATCTCAAGAAAATCGACACTGCAAATCCACTTTTTGCCGACGATTTCTATCTCCGCGACATTTATTCCCTGATATTTGAAAGTCTCTTCATGCTTGACGAGAAAGCAAAAGCGACACCGGTCATAGCACGATCCTGCTCTGCCTCGGAAGACTGTCTTGAATGGACAATAACGCTCAGATCAGACGTATATTGGCATGACGGGACAAAGTTGACCGCAAATGACGTTGCCTTTACCCTTGACCAAATTTTAGGCTCGAATGAAGAGAATATTTTCAAGGATGATCTTTCTGTCATAAAGTCTTTTCTGGCAACCGAGCCTTATATTATAAAGATTGCATTGACTAAGCCATTCGCATTTTTACCTGAGCTGTTAACTTTTCCGGTCATACCAAGACATGTATACGGAAATATGCTTTCGCAGGAAAGTTCAGATATTCTTCCTGTCGGAACCGGATCATACGAATGCAGCGAAATAGATATGCAAAGAGGCATGGTTTTAAAAAGGAATACGGAATGGTGGAGGTCGAAGGATCCGGATGACCCCAAACAAGCCCCGGGGATAGAGTTTATTTCCGCAAGGATATATGAAATACCCGCAATGGAAGCCCTCAATGAAGGCAAGGTGGATATTGCCTACATTGATAAGTATCATCTCAGCGAATATGCCGAAAATAAGGACACGATCCTGTATCAATATGTTGGGCGATATTTCGAATTCATATCCTTCAACACAAAAAACAAAATACTTGAGGACAAATCAGTAAGAGAGGCTATAGCCTCATCGATCGACAGAGACGGTATTGTTTTGAAACTCACCGGCAATAAATCTGTCGTGTGGGAAATTCCGGTTTTATACGACACATGGCTCCTGCCTGAGAGCCTCGGGATATATCATAACGCGGCAGGAAACGGCGCAAAGGAATTGCTGGAAAATGCGGGATGGGATCTCAAGAAAGATTTGTGGACAAAGAGAATAAACGGCAAGAATGAGGCCATAAAGCTTGAACTGCTCGTAAACAATGAAAATAAGCTCAGATTGGATATCGCATCGGAAATAAAAGAAGACCTGAAAGCAGAAGGCATGGACATTACCGTAAAAGCCCTGGGAATAGATGAGCTTATGGAAAGAGTAAATGACGGCAGGTATGACCTGGCGCTTTTGGGATGCGCCATTCCCGAAACATCGATAGCGTCGGGGCTGTATATAAATGATCAGAAAAGTTTGCGAACCCCCTATGCTCTTCGAAACATAAGTCAAATCAACAATGACCTGATGTCCGAAAGCTTCCGGATGCTTTACTTGACAGCGAATACAGAAGAAAGAATAAATATTGCATCGGAAATTGCGGAAAGAATGTATAATGAGATGGCATATACCGGGATCTGTCTGAACAAAGAGGCGGTAGTTTTCAGCAGAAGGGTAAGGAACACCGTGGCTTCATATATCTGGAACAGATTAAACGGTATAAATGAGTGGTATGTAATAGAATAATCTTCAGAAAAGGAAAAGATGGCATGCTTTGGTTTATTATCCCGGCGCTGATACTGGCAGCAGACCAGACTATCAAGCACTTTGTTGAGACAATGATAGCTTTTGGCGAAAAAGTGCCTGTAATCGAGGACTTTTTCTATATCACCTATCATACTAATACCGGTGCGGCACATGGAATTTTGCAGAACGGGAATTTTATTTTCATTCCAGTGACTATAATAGCGGTGATAGTCATGGTTTATTTCATATTGAAAAGGAAAGAAAAGTTCCTGAAAGCAGTTTTGGCAGTGCTGCTCGGAGGGGCGCTTGGGAATCTGACAGACAGGATTTTTAAAGGCGCGGTCACAGACTACCTTGATTTCTATTTCGGAAGCTATCATTATGCCACCTTCAATATTGCGGACTCGTGTATTTTTATCAGCGCGGTGCTGCTTGTGATATACATTCTGTTTGTATATAAAGAATCCGGAGAGAAAAAGGATGCGCTCAAAAAATGAAATCATAAAAATAATATCAGATACCGCAAATGAAAGACTTGATTCATTTCTGGCAGCAAAGATAGCCGATTGCTCTCGCACATATATTCAAAGGCTTATATCCGAAGGCCATGTGCTTGTAAACGGGGAGAAGGCAAAATCAAATCTCAGACTGAAAAAAGAGGATATTGTAGATATATATATTCCCGAGCCTGTGGAGCTGAAGATAGAAGCGGAGGATATTTCCCTGCAGGTCGTATATGAAGACGACGACCTGATAATTATAAATAAACCGAAAGGCATGGTAGTTCATCCGGCTGCCGGCAACTTTTCCCACACGCTTGTAAATGCGCTGATGAGCCACTGTCATGAGACTCTGTCCGATATAAACGGGATCATTCGTCCGGGTATCGTTCACAGGCTTGACAAAGATACAAGCGGTCTGCTTGTAGCCGCAAAAAACAACAAAACGCATCACAGTCTATCCGAGCAGCTGAAAAAACATGAAATCAGAAGGGTTTACTTTGCATTGGCTGACGGCAACATAAGCCCGGATAAGGGAAGAATAGAAGCGCCGCTCGGAAGAGACCGGAATGACCGCAAAAAAATGGCTGTGGACATAACAAACGGAAGACATGCCGTTACACATTTCACTGTTATCGAAAGATTCATGAGAGCGACATTATTAAGACTTGAGCTGGAAACGGGAAGAACTCATCAGATCAGGGTGCATCTTGCATACATTGGCCATCCGGTGCTTGGAGACGAGGTATACGGGAGGAAAACCGCAAATAAGCGGCTTGGAATCAAAACACAGGCGCTTCATGCAAAGAAGCTGGGCTTTGCTCACCCGGCAACAGGAAAACATGTCATGTTTGAAACAGAACTGCCGGAATATTTCAATGAGCTTGCAGATCGGCTGAGAAAAGAAAAATAAGTTGAAAATACTTTTACCGCCAAGTTTCATATAGACAATGGAAGCAGAATGTGATACTATTCTTACGAAAGTTACCTTTTAACCAGTCCCGAGAGACTGCAAGGGCCGATTGATATCGATAGACCGTGTAAAACGGTATAATCTTCCCGCAGCAGCCGGAAGATTTTTTATTTGGAGGCAGTTGAAATGATCAAAGAAAAAGCTTTGATAATGGACGAAAATGCAATGGAAAGAGCTCTTACCAGAATATCTCATGAGATAATCGAAAAAAATAAGGGAACACAAAATCTTGCGCTAGTCGGAATACAGAGACGAGGAGTGCCTCTGGCCAGGAGGATCGCGCAAAAAATCGAATTATCGGAGGGGGTAAGACCGGAGACCGGCATACTTGACATTACATTCTACAGAGACGACCTGAGCATAATTGCGTGGCACCCTGTCATAAACGGCACTGAGATCAATTTTACACTGGATGACAAAAAGATAATACTTGTCGATGACGTTCTCTACACGGGACGGACTGTCAGAGCAGCGATAGAAGCCCTTATGGATATCGGCAGGCCTCCGGTCATACAACTTGCCATACTGATCGACAGGGGACACCGCGAGCTTCCCATAAGAGCCGATTATGTCGGAAAAAATGTCCCGACCTCAAAAACCGAATTGATCCAGGTGCGAGTCAGGGAAATTGACGGAGTTAACTCAGTGACCATAGCTGATATTGAATGAACCATTTATTTGCAAAGGAGCAACCATATGAAGCTTCAGCATAAACACATCCTCGGAATAGGCGATCTGTCGAAAGAAGAAATATGTCTCATCCTTGATACGGCTAACAATATGAAGATAGTTCTTGAATCAAAGAATAAACGCACACCTTACCTTCAAGGCAAATCAATAATAACTCTTTTCTACGAAAACAGCACCCGCACAAGACTTTCCTTTGAACTGGCAGCAAAATACATGGGAGCCAGCTCCGCAAATATCAGCGCCTCCGGAAGCAGTGTCGCAAAAGGAGAGAGTCTTATTGACACCGCCAAGACGATCAATATGATGGGGG
Organism: Eubacteriales bacterium; assembly: GCA_028703215.1. Taxonomy (GTDB): domain Bacteria; phylum Bacillota; class Clostridia; order Acetivibrionales; family STF1-152; genus STF1-152. Next base: position 1,504 of record JAQVNH010000016.1, on the reverse strand, counting down.
CGGATGTGATAATCATCAGACACCCTATGGCCGGAGCGTCTCATCTTATTGCAAAAAATGTCGGTGCTTCCGTCATAAATGCCGGGGATGGAATGAATGAACATCCTACTCAGGCACTGCTCGATTTTATGACGATCAGAGAGGAAAAGGGGACATTTGATGATCTCAGGATCACACTGACGGGTGACATAATGCATAGCAGAGTTGCAAAAAGCAATATATTGGGCCTCGTCAAGCTCGGTGCGAGAGTGACTGTCGCGGGACCGCTCACTCTGATACCGAAAGATATAGAAAAAATGGGGGTACGGGTTTCCTATTCCATACGTGATTCGGTCAGGGACGCGGATGTCGTGATGGGGCTTCGCATCCAGACGGAGAGGCAAAAGAACGGATTGTATCCATCAATACGCGAATACGCGAAATTCTTCTCAGTCGATGATAAGGTTCTGAAGCTTGCAAAACCTGACGTTCTTCTGCTTCACCCCGGGCCCGTAAACAGAGGCGTAGAGCTTTCTTCCTCTGTGATCGACGGACCTTCATCATTTATAACCAAACAGGTGACAAACGGAGTAGCTGTCCGGATGGCTCTGCTATTTCTTTTGACGAGGAGAGAAACAAATGAAACTGCTGATTAAAAACGGGACAGTAATCGGAAACAGCAAGGCTGTCATGGGTAAACTCGATATACTTGCCGAAGACGGCATCATCACAAGGATCTCTGAAAACATAGTTTGCACGGAGGCCGAGGTGGTCGATGCGGCAGGCAAAACAGTGATTCCGGGATTAGTCGACGCGCATTGCCATTTACGAGAACCCGGAAGCGAACATATGGAAGATATCGAAAGCGGAACAAAGAGCGCTGCGGCAGGAGGCTTCACATCTGTAGCCTGTATGCCGAATACAAATCCGGTGATCGATAACGAAGCTGTTGTCAGGTATATAAAAAGCAGAGCCGAGGAGATCGGAGCAGTCAATGTATTTCCTATCGGAGCCATATCGAAAGGTCTTGAGGGAAAAGAACTCGCGGAGATCGGCGAATTGAAAATGGCAGGGGCGGTGGGTATTTCTGACGACGGAAATCCCTTGATGGACTCGTCGCTTATGAAAAAGGCGATGCTGTACTCATCGATGTTCGACATACGCGTCATTTCGCACTGTGAAGATAAATGCCTTACTGAAGACGGCGTCATGAACGAAGGATATGAATCCACTTTATTGGGATTGAAAGGAATACCGGCAGCAGCCGAGGAAGTCATGGTTGCACGCGAGCTGATTCTTTCAGAATATACAAATGTTCCGGTGCATATTGCGCATGTCAGCACTTCCGTATCGGTAGACATGATCAGGGAAGCAAAGAAAAAAAACGTCAGTGTGACTGCCGAGACATGTCCGCACTATTTTACCTTGACGGAGGAAATGTGCCGCGGTTACAATACCAATGCCAAAGTCAATCCTCCTCTCAGGACAAAAAAGGATGTGGAAAGTATTATAGAAGGGCTCAGGG